>CAYZXC010000014.1:0-19899 GCA_964482275.1 uncultured Eubacteriales bacterium | reverse complement strand
CAAGACGCTGACCTGGGCTCAGGTGAAGGCGAACATGCCTGCCAACCTGAAGGGCTCTACCGTAACGATTTACAACTGGAACGAGATCGATTCCATCACTGATGGTGCGAAGATCGCTGCGGCGTTCACGAAAGAAACCGGCATCACTGTGAATTGGGTGAAAGGTTCGTACGGCAACTATGCTACGGAGATCGCAGCGAAGCAGGCAGCAAAAGATGCTCCTGACATCATCCGTATGAAGGAAACCAATCCCACTTTGATGGCGATGCTGCAACCGCTGTCCGGTACCGGTTATGACTTTACCGACGCGGCATGGGATCAGGGCGTGATGGCCGCATATTCCTACAAAGGGGAAGCATATGCGACCAACCTTCAAGATACGCTGCTTCAACAGCCTGACGTCTTAATGTACAACACCGCGCTGATCGCGAAGTACGATTTGGAAGATCCCTACAAACTCTGGAAACAGGGTAAATGGACTTGGACAAAGTTTGCGGATGTCTGCAGTGATTTCTTAGAGGTAGCCGGCGACAACATGAGCGCTGTCTCACCCAACCTGTGGACCACCGCAGCACAGGTGCGCGGAGCTGACTTCGTAAAGTATGACAGCGAAAAAGGCTTCGTCAGCGGTATGACTAACAAGAATTTGATTTCGGGTATGCAGGCATTCATCAAGATGAAGAATGACGGCATCCTTATGGACGGTCTGTATAAGCTTGATGCGTTCGCGTCGGGCAACGTGTTGTTCCATCACGACTCCATCATCGGTGCTAGAAGGACTCACTTCAATTGTGTTGATCTCAAAAACAGCGGCACGTTAGGCGTTGTGCCGTTGCCGACGGTTGATGGTCAGAGCACTTACTATCAGCTGTACCGTGAAATGGAAGCGTACGGTATTCCGGATGGCGCGAAGAACGCTGCTGCGGCTCCGTATTTCCTGCGCTACTTCTTGTCTGCGGATAATTATGACGCTAACAGTTTCTTTGCGAACAAGACCATCCTCGAGGTTTATAACTACTGTATGTCTCAGGAAAACCGCGTCCAGACCTACGTTTCTGCTGTCGTTCTCACCACTGACTCGGGTATCAACTACAACTCCTTGTCTCGTACGCTTATCGACTCCAGTGCCGCTCAGGTTACCACTCTGTTGAACCAGCAGGCGGCCAAAGTGGAAGCCGCTGTCAGACAGGCGAACGCGATTTTGGCGAGAGCACAGTAATTTAAACTTCGCTTAAATGCACTGTTTAAACATTAGCCCTCTCCTGCTATTGAACTGCCCAGTTTGTGCGGACAGCGCAAAAAGCCCCCCTATGTAGGCAATATTAAGTTTTAAGCGGAGTGGCGAAGCGTTAGCGGCGCCACTCCCGCTTTACTCTGGATGCGCTCGTGGTTGTAAAAATGAATGTATCTGTCGATCAAATTGTTTGCTTCCCGAAAGGTCTTTGGTTTGTGCCGATAGATACACTCTGTTTTCAAGATGGAGAAGAAGTTTTCTGCCATTGCGTTGTCATAAGGATTACCCTTACTTGACATTGACGGCGTAATCCCATGTGATTGAGTTAGCTTAAAATATGCCTGTGAAATATATCGAAAGCCTAGGTCGCTGTGGAGCTGCAACTCCGCAGCGACGTTCTTTTTCTCTTTTTTCATAGATAGTCTAATCGTATCTAGAACAAGGTTGACGATTTGCAGTTTGGCTGTCTTGTAAGCAACAATGCTGTTGTCATACAGATCCCAAATTATGGATAAGTACAGAACACCTTCCCTTGTTTGAATGTAAGAAATGTCCGTAACCCACTTGGTATTGGGTCCGTCCGCACGAAACTGGCGTTTCAGTAGATTCTGGTATTTATGTACTTGCTGACCCAGGCTTATCCACTTGCGACGGCGGCGGATTTCTGACAACAGACCGTACTTTTCATTATTCTGAGTGCCGTCTTTGGATTTCTTTTAATATTTCTGTCTTTTAGCCACTTAAAGACCCGTCTGTAGCCGTAGGTCTTGTCTGTCTTGCTCTGACACTCGTTTATCTTTTCTGCTAGCTCTGCGTCTGGTTCCGGCTTGCCCAACCGCTTTACAAAATCATAATAACCACTGCGGGATACTTCAAAAAATTTGCACATAACAGATACCGGATACTCTTCTAGGTGCCGATAGATCACTGCATACTTTACCTTTGACCTCACACCCTTTCTGTGGACTGCAGAAAATCCCGCAATAACTTATTATCCATACGAAACCGTTCCAGTTCCTTTTGAACATCTTGCTTTGGAGTTTGTCCATCCTTTCGAGGACGACCTTTGGCTTTGTATTCGCGTTCTTCTAGGAGCATTGAACCACGACGGTTATACCGCCTTATCCAACTCTTGATCTGTTCCTTTTTCAACCCAAGCTCTTCCGCTATCTCCTGACGCGTCATTCCCGCTTCGCGCATAGATATGATCTGAGGTTCCATATTTTTAATATGTGTGTATTTTCTCTTAGACATAACGATACCCCCTGATGTAATTATCCTACATCAGGGGGTGTTTTGTCTATTGTCCGGTTTTACTGGTTCGGTTCACTATGTGGGAGGGGGTACTTTTGTACCTATAATAAGGATTATGCGACAATTTGGACACGATGACGGTAAGGTGCATTTGTCAATATGGATGACGATGCGGTGAATGGCTCCGATGACGAAAAAAGCAAAATGCAAATAAAACAGGGCCTCCGTGTCTATTCATAGGTTGCGAATGGGCACGGAGCTTTTCCTGCATATTTCTGCCTATAAAAGTGATATTAGGCTTGCTTTTACACAAAAAGAATGATAAAATTACCTTGTAACCGTATAGAGGGCCAATCCGTTTGTAAGAAGGGTTTACACTTTCAAAAACGGTAGTGGTGAAGCCTTCGGCTTCTTTGGCCTGCTTATTGTTTAAGGGGAGGATACACGATGAACACAATTATGGAGAAACAACGCGAAACACAGGTTTCGCTGGAGTGCGACGTACTGGTTGCCGGCGGTGGCGTAGCGGGAATTGCTGCGGCGCTGTCGGCTGCCCGTGCAGGTGCGGACGTCTTGCTTGTGGAAAAGCAGTGTATGCTCGGTGGCTTGGCGACGCTGGGCCTCATCACCTATTACTTGCCGCTTTGCGACGGCGAAGGTCATCAGGTCAGCTTCGGCATCAGCGAGGAGCTGCTCCGCTTGTCCATTAAACACGGGGCAGAGGAGCAGTACCCGAAGCCGTGGCTGGAAAACGGCACCTTTGAGGAGCGCAAAGAAACGCGCTTCACCGTTCGGTACAACCCGCATCTGTTTGCGGTGGAAGCGGAGCGCCTGTTGCGCAAAGAGGGCGTGCGGATCCTTTACGACACCCTGCTTTGCGATACCGTTGTGGATAACGGTAAGATCACCCACGTTGTGATCGAAAACAAGAGTTTCAGAAGCGCGATCGCCGTGAAATCGGTGGTCGATTGCACCGGTGATGCGGATCTGTGTGTGTTGTCGGGCGCAAAAACCGCTGAGTTTGCTCAGCAAAACATTTTGGCAAGCTGGTATTACTATATGAATAAGGACGGCTATGACCTGCAGCATTTGGGCTGTGCGGATATTCCGGACGAACAGAAAGAAGCCGGTAAGGAGGGCGTAAAGCCCATCATCAGCCGTCGTTTCACCGGTCTGGATGCCGTTGATACCAGTGAAATGATCTGCATCGCACACGATACGATGCTGTCGGACGTTCTCAAGCACCGCGAAACCGACCCCGCGCATACCCCTGTCACGATGCCGATGGTACCGCTGGTGCGTATGACGCGGCGGATCGACGGCGTGTGCACGCTGTCGAACAAAGACGCGCACACGCACGTGGACAACAGTATCGGTATGATCGGCGACTGGACGCGTCGCGGCCCTGTGCACGAGATCCCGTTTACCGCCCTGTACGGCAACGAGATTCAGAACCTGATCACGGCAGGCCGTAATATCAGTGTGAACGACGCTATGTGGAACGTCAGCCGCGTGATCCCCGCTTGTGCCGTGACCGGCGAAGCGGCGGGCTTAGCAGCGGCGTTGACCGATAATTTTGCCGAGTTGGACGTTTCTGTTCTGCAAAACCGACTGGTGCAAAACGGCGTCGTGCTGCACGAGTCGGATCTGGGGTAAACACCCGTGCTCTTGCCGTTTCGGCAAGAGACACACAATTCAAATAGTACCGAATTTGTAAGCTTTGTCCTTTTTTGGTTTTTATTGACCAAAATTTTGCTTTTTCTATTGACAAGCAGGTCGAGATGAGGTAAATAATAGGTGACAAACGCACGTTGTGCGATTTTAAGAAAGAGGGTCATACAAATGGAGAAAAACTATCGTGTCGTGTTTGCCGCTGAAAAAGTGGCGCAGATCGAAGAGTGTGCTATGCCGGAGGTCAAGCCGGATCAGGTGCTCATCAAGACGGATGTGTCACAGATCAGCACCGGTACCGAGCTGTCGATGCTCGTCCCCGGCGACTCTGAGCCGGATTCTGCATGGGTAACCAAACGCAGCAACTATCCGGTTTATCCCGGATATTCCAACTCCGGCACCATCGTCGCGGTCGGTGCGGATGTCGATCCGTCCTACGTCGGCAAGCGTGTCATGACCGGTGCGGCTCACGTCAAGTACTATGTCAGAGGTTTGCGCGATTGCCGCCTTTTGCCGGATAACGTGAATCAGGATGAATCCGTTTTTGCTTCTTTGGCAGGTGTTTCCTTGGCGAGTATTCGTGTAGCCGGTATTCTGCCGGGCGACTCGGTGGTCGTATACGGCGCGGGCCTTGTCGGACAACTTGCTGCCCTTTTCGCAAAGGTCGCAGGTGCAATTCGCGTTTTCGTGGTTGACCTGTCGGAATACAGACTGAGCCTGTTGCCCGACGATCCGTGCTTCATCAAGGTCAATCCCAAAGACATTGATGTGCCGGAATTCGTTAAAGAGCACAACAACGGTGAACTCGCCCGTGTGGTGTTCGAGACCACCGGTAACCAGCACGTCATTCCGAGCGAACTCAACTGCGTGACCAAATGCGGCAAACTCATCATCACCAGCAGCCCGAAGGGTAAATCGGCGATCGACTTTGACTTTGTCAGCACGCAGGGCATTACCATCATCGGTGCGCACAACTGGTCGGCACACCCGCCGGTGGCAACGCCCCACAACCCGTGGACGGTTGCCAGCGAACCCCCGTATTTTATCGAAATGTTGGCGAAAGAGCAGATGTCGGTTAAGAATCTGATTTCCCACCGCTACAACTACAAAGACGCTGCAGACGCGTACAATATGCTGATGGCTGATCGCGGCAGCGCGATGGCTGTTCATCTGGATTGGGAGGATTAAGAATATGAAAATCGGTATGATCGGTGCCGGTTCCATTTCGGATAGACACCTTAACTCTTACAAAGCAAACCCGAACACGGAGGTCGTAATGATCGCCGATGTTTGTGAGGATCTGGCAAAAGCCAAAGCGGCAGCATTTGGTATCCCGAAGTATTGCGCAGATTACAAAGAGCTGCTGAAAGACGATACCATCGAGGCCGTCAGCGTCGCAACGCCTACCTTCACGCATTGCCAGATCGTGTGCGATGCACTGGCGGCGGGCAAGCACGTGCTGTGCGAGAAGCCCCCTGCACTCACCGCTGATGAAGCCAAAAAATGCGCCGACGCGGCTGCCAAGTCCGGCAAGCTGCTGATGTATGCGCTGGTGTGCCGTTTCTCGTTGGCAACGCAATACCTGGCGAAATTCCGTGATACCGACGGTTTCGGCAAGATCTACTGTGCGGAAGCGACGCGCTTGTCCAGAACCTCCACCATTAAGGGCTGGTTTATTGACAAGACCAAATCCGGCGGCGGCCAGCTGATGGATGCGGCTATTCACGAGGTCGACCTCGCGTTGTGGCTGATGGGCTACCCGAAACCGAAATCCATATTGGGCTTCGCCACGGATATCAATAAAGATCTGCCGAAACAATTGGTGGGGTATGGCTCCAGTTACCAGTCTGCGGTTACTGACAGATCCGATCGCACGGTCGAGAGTATGGCAAACGGCTTCGTCACCTTTGAAAACGGCGCTTGCTTGACTGTCAACACGGCTCACATCCAGTTTACCGCCAAGACCGGCCGCTGGATCGATATTTCGGGCGAAAAGGCCGGAGCAAGACTTGAAGGCTTCCAGAACGACCTGTCCATGGTAACGATGGATCCCAACGGCTATATGACCGAGTTCAAGCCGGTGTTCAACCAAAAGGTGGATGGATTCCAGGCGGAAGTCGATCATTTCGTGGATTGCTGCCTGAACGGTACACCGTGCATCGTGACCCCCGAACAGGGTGTCACCCTGATGACAGTTATGGAAGGCCTCTACAAATCCGCCGAGACCGGCAAACCGATCACCTTCTAAAAGAACCTTATCTTTGATTCCCTGTGGCAGTGCTATACGCTGTCACAGGGAGTCAACTAAAGGAGACGGGAAAATGAAAAACACCATACGTCAAATCAGCGCTATTTTGGTCGTATGCACACTCTGTGTCTGCCTGTTTGCCGGTTGCGGACCGGCTCAGTCCGATGTGGACGGCGAGACTACGATCGTCCCCGATGCCACCACGATCACTCTTGACGGCGATACGCCTTCCACTGATTCAACCGGTTCTCAAACGGTGAGTTCTTCCGGCTCCGCCACGTCGGCGCAGAACAAAACCAATACGTCGACCTCCGCCTCGTCTACCGTTTCCACAACGGCCGCCGAGATCTCGGATATCTTCGTCGGCGGAACCTTGCTCAGCGAGTTTAGCGTCGGCACCAAGAGCTACACCTATTATCTGCCCGCCGGCACAACGGCGGCGCCGCAGGTGACGGCGAACAAGACGGGTGGCACGGGCGAGATCCAGATCACGCAGGCGGCAAACGCCAACGGCGCTGCCAAGGTCACGCTGAACGGCACCACCTATACCATTCAATTTTCTGTTAGACGCTCGGAGGCCGATATGTTGAAGAACACCTACTATCAGCTGAAAACAGCCAAGAAGCTGAATGTTGCCTATTTCGGCGGTTCCGTCACCGATGGTTACGGTTCCTCTACCAAAGAGAACTCCTGGCGTTCGTTGACCACGAAATGGTTAAAGTCACAGTATCCGACCGCTACCATCACGGAAACCAACGCGGGCATCGGCGGTACGGGCTCGATATATGGCGCGCACCGTGTCATTCAGGATCTCAAGCTGACCAGTGCGACCGAAAAGCCGGATCTGGTCTTTATTGAGTTTGCCTATAATGATCAAGAGGACGTGTATGTCAACGCCACGCCGGATGTGTATATGGAGTCGATCATCCAAACAATCTACAAATACGCACCGCAGGCGGATATCGTGATGGTGTTCATCACCGGCTTTAACCAAAAGGATACAGAATTCAATGCCAAGGTGGCGCACAAGAAGATCGCGGATGCGTATAAGATTCCGTATATCGATGTAGGTGCCCGTCTCTGGCAGGAACTCGTAGTGGAAAACGGCGGAGTCGCTCCGAAGTACAACGCGTCGAACAAAAGCAGTAGCGATCAAGTTTGGCTGAAATACTTTAACGATTCGGTTCATCCGACCGACGCCGGTTATGCCAAATACGCACAATATGTCCAAGAGTTTTTAACCGATGTTTTTGCCAAAAAGACGGCGGTGCCGACCGGCCTTGAAAAATCCTATACACCGTCGAAGACCGTTACCACACTGCCGGTAGCGCCCTATATTGACAATCTAAAAGGGCTTACCCCCACGAACAGCAATCTGACCGTCTCCGATGTAGGGTATGTCACCTCGAGTAAGTCCGGTTCGACCTTTACCTTCAAGTTCACCGGAACAGATTTAAAAGCATGGATCTACGGTCAATCGACCAACGAAGATCAAGCCGGCTACATTCGCGTGCAGGTGGATGGCGGCAAAGTGGAAAAGGTTTCGCTCAAGGGAGGCAACCACAAGATCTTACCGCTTGCCAGCGGTCTTTCCAGCGGTGAGCACACCGTGAAAATAACGCTGTCTGCAACCTCGACAGGTTCGGTGAAGCTGGATCTCCGGTATTTCCTCATCAGCGGTGATACGCAGATGCGCGGTATCACATTAGTTGAGTAATTTTTATAATATTAAAAAGGAGGCAAACGAACATGAACAAATATGGTATTTTTATGAACTTCTGGGAGAAGGACTGGGACGCCGACCACGCGAAGTATATTCGTAAAGCCGCGGATATCGGGTTTGACGTTCTGGAATTCCAGGCTCAGCCGCTGCTTGAGATGAGCGACGGCAAATTGCGCGATCTGAAGAAGTTAGCGGACGAGTGCGGCATCGAACTGACCTACAGCCTTGGTCTGGATCCGGCATACGACATTTCGAACGCGGACGAGAAGGTCCGCAAGGGCGGTGTCGTGTACCTGCAGAACATTATGAAAAAGATGGCTGTAATGGACGGCACGCTGCTGTCCGGCGTCAGCTACGCCGGTTGGGGTTGCCCGAAATACGTTGTCAACGACAAGACCGATATCCTCAACCGCAGCTTAGAAAGCATGGCACAGCTTGTCAAGACGGCCGAGGATTACGGCATTACCTACTGCGTGGAGGCGGTCAACCGTTTTGAAGGCTGCCTTATCAACACTGCGCAGGAAGCGCTGGACTATGTCAGCCACTTTGACAGCAAGAACATCGGCGTTCTGCTGGATACCTACCACATGAACATCGAGGAAGGCTCCATCGGCGATGCGATCCGCTTGGTCGGCGACCGTTTGACCAGCTTCCATACCGGTGAAAACAACCGCACGCCTCCGGGAAGCGGCTACGGTCACTTGAATTGGGAAGAGATCTTCGGCGCTTTGAAGGAAATCAACTATACCGGTCGTATCGTATCCGAGCCGTTCGTGATGATGGGCGGCGAGGTCGGCCGCGACATCGCGGTATGGCGCGATCTCGTTCCGGATTGCTCCGAGGCGGGCATTGATGCCGAAGCCAAACGCTTGCTGGAATTCTCCCGCAAGATGATGGCGAGATAAACAGACACAACCAAACATGATCTGTGCCGATGGTGCAGATCATGTTCTGCGTTGTTATTTAAAAGCAGCAGTAGGGTGGGAGGCACTTTTTGTTCAAATATGGCATTCCACCCAGCCTAAATTGCCCCGGCACCACCAGTTTTGTGATTCTCCCTGACTTGGATCCACACCTCATTCGGGAAAATCGCCATAATCTTCGAGTGATAACACAATATTTTTTTATTTTTTGCACATTTTTTATTGACTTTTGACGAAATAAATGTTATATGTAGTTTATAACATAATATGATTTGGAGGGATTATCTTGCGTAAACTTATTGCGCTGTGTTGCTTGTTAGGCATTCTTATGCTTTCTGCATGTACGCCTGCAGCACAGCCGGTGGGCACGACGACATCTTCGTCGGAAACCACCACAACAACCACGTCCGCAACCACAACCACAACCACAACCACACCCAGCGATATCGACGTGTCAACCGATGACACGCAATGGTCCGACACCGACTGGAGCGACAATTTCACCCAACCGGATGATACCGAGCCCAGCGAAGAGCCGGACAAGGATGGCATAGTTGAAGAACCGGACGAAGAAGTGTCCGGTGGTATCAACGACATCTACAAAGAGATTCTTCCGGAAGGCAACACCGCTAACCTTATGAACCCGATCAAGGGCGGTGCCGATGCTGAGGCGGATGAACTCCGTGAGGCGATCTTGAACAGCGAAAACGCCAAATACAACATCACCGGTGTGACCTATTACGTCTCTCCCAACGGTGATGACAACAACGACGGTACCACTCCGGAGACCGCTTGGAAAACCCCGGATGCGATCGTTTGGAACTCCTACCTGTTCGAAGAGGGCGACGCCGTTCTGTTTGAGCGCGACGGCATCTATCGCCGTACATCCCCCATTGTTGTTCAGAGCGGCGTGACCTACGGTGCCTACGGCGAAGGCGATAAGCCGCTTATCTACGGTTCCGCCTCCAACTATGCGTGGGGCATGCGTTGGGAACCCAGTTACAAGGAAAACGTCTGGAAGATCACCCTGTATTCCGGTGAGGCGGGTATCATCGTGTTCAACCACGGCGAGGAAGTCGGCATGCCGTACTATCACGGCCTGAACGAGCTGACCCAAAACGGTGATTTCTATCACAACACCACAACCTCGACCCTCTATCTGTATTTGGACAAGGGCTACCCGAACGCCGTTTACGAGAGTATCGAGATCGGCACAAGAGAAACTGTTTTTCGTCTGAACGACGATACCCAGAATGTGACGATCGATAACCTGGCGATTAAGTACGCAGGTCTGTTTGCTGTTGACGTACAGGAATACACGAGCAACATCAGCATCACCAACTGCGAGATGGGTTGGATCGGCGGTTGCCGTTTCAATAACGGTGATATGGGATTGGGCAACGCCATTCAGTTCTGGCAGAACACCAACGATGCGTTGGTAGAAAACTGCTGGATCTACCAGGTGTATGATGCGGGCATCACCCCGCAGGGAACCGGCGCTGCTTCTACCTATAAGAACCTTACGTTCCGCAACAACCTGATCGAGTATTGCAACTACTCCATCGAAGTGTTCGACCGTGACACCGGTTCTGTTTGGGACGGTCTCGTGATTGAGAACAACATCATGCGCTTCGCGGGCTACGGCTGGCTGGCTGCTGGCAGTCGTGTGGATAAGAGCCCGGCTGTTGCTCACTATACCGGTTGGACTTGGAACTACGATGCGATCCCCGGCAACGGCATCGTAATAAAGAACAACATTTTCGATTGCTCCGCTGCTAATCTGGTATACTGGCCCGGCAAGACCTACGCAAGCGGCGTGACCGTTTCTGGCAACAGTTTCTATCAGAGAACCAACGTGGGTAATAAAGCTATCGCTTTCGGCTCTGATGGACAGCAATTTGCCACGAACCAAGCCGAGCTTGAAGCGGCTGTCAGCATCTTTGATTCTAATCCGAAAGTTGTCAAGTGGCTGTCTTAATAAGCAACTGGAGCATAGAGAACTCGAAATGTGTAAATTTTCTTTAATGGAAAAGCACGCCGAGGTCCGACCGGAACAAAGCACGGTGCCGAAATGGGCTCCTCAGCATGGTGGCGCTGATGCCGAGGCGGAATCTTTGCGACAGGCGGTCTTGAACGCAGAGGATGCTCTTGACATTGCCGGTACGACCTACTACATATCCCCAAACGGTGATGATGCCAACAACGGCACCTCACCGGAAACCGCGTGGAAAACTCTGGAGGCGATCAATGCATACAGTGATCGCCTCCAAGCGGGGGACGGCGTGTTGTTCGAGCGCGGATATGTATATCGTCGCGAAACTCCCCTCGTTGCCAAGAGCGGTGTTAGCTACGGCGCTTACGGCAAAGGGCCCAAACCGGCCCTGTACGGCTCTGCTGCCAACTATGCGCTCGGTCGTTGGGATCCGTGTGAGCAGGAAAACGTTTGGAAACTTGATCTGCACACAAGGGAAGGCGGCATCGTGGTGTTCAACCACGGTGAAGCAGCCGGTACACCGAAATATTTCGGTGTTGACGAGCTTGTCAAAAATGGTGATTTTTATCACGATTTCGAAAATGGCATCTTTTATATGTATCTGGATCGTGGAAACCCCGCCGCTGTGTACGATGACATTGAAATCGGTACACGAGGCGATATCATCAGTGTTCCCCGTGATACCGTGGACGTTACGGTGGATAATCTGGCTCTGAAATATGCCGGTTTGTTTGCCATCATCGCGCAGGAAAACACGCGCAACGTCCGCATCACCAATTGTGAAATCGGTTGGGTCGGCGGTTGTCGCTTTATGAAAGGCAAGGTCGGTCTCGGCAACGCAATCTCCTACTGGAAGGATACCTACGGTACACTGGTGGAGAACTGCTGGATCTACCAATGCTACGACGCCGGCATTACCCCGCAGGGTGTCACTGAACCGCACACCTACAAGGATCTGGTGTTCCGAAAAAATTTGATTGAGTATTGCAACTACTCGATCGAGGTGTTTGATAGAAGCAGCGAGTCTGTCTGGGACGGTCTCGTGATTGAAGACAACGTATTGCGTTTTGCGGGCTACGGCTTTATGCCGGCGAACGCACGGCCGGATAGCCGAGTCGGTGTTGCTCACTTTCTTGGGTGGTCTTGGAATTACGACAAACTACCCGGTAAAGGCGTTACAATTCGCAACAATATCTTCGACTGTTCTGCTCGAAATATCGTGTTCTGGGCCGGTAAAACCTATGAAAGTGGGCTTACCGTTTCCGGTAATAGTTTCTATCAGAAAGCCAATAGGACCGGAAAAGCACTGCTGTTCGCAGAATTCGGACAGCGCACAGCAGCCGATCAAGCGGAGCTTAAAGAGGCTGTTTCCACCTTCGATCCTAAGGCAAAGGTCGTTAAGTGGTTATCTTAACTCAGAGAATGGATTCATTAAACAGTCATCACCGAACAACACATCCGGTTTTGTTGATGATGACAACTATTTGGGAGGAGTGCATTATGATTAACAAAAGCTTTGGAAATCTGATTTCCAAAACCAGGGCAGCATCGAAATCAATGCTCAGCGTTGTGCTCGTGCTGTGCCTGTTGGCAGTAATGCTGCCGGCGGGGCTTATGATGTCCGCCGGTGCAGACGCTGTCCCGTGGGACGGCGAGATGGAAGTGTTCGCGAACTACAGTGAGGACTACGAACAGTTCCACAAAGACAAAGGCAAGCAGGCCTATGAGATTGCCAACGCGAAACAGCTGGCATTTCTGGCGGCGCTGTGTAATCTTCCGAGCGCTGAGAAAGTGAATGACACCCCCACAGACGGTACGGCTCGCCGCTACAAAGTGATGATTGATGTCAACGGCGACGGTGAAAAAGAAACGTTCTATTTCCCCGGTACCGGCATGGGCTTCCTGTACGGTGTTCAGTTTAAGTTAACGGATGACATCGATTTGGCTAATGTGAATTGGACGCCCATCAATTCCTTTTATGGTATTCTTGACGGTAACGGCAAAGAGATTCGCAATTTGAGTGTAAACGTCACTGGTTCTGGTGGCCTGTTTGCCGCTGTCACTTATAACAGTGTGAAAAACCTGACCGTCAAAGGCAGTGTCACCGGCGGCTCCTATTCTGGCGGTATCACCGGTGCATTGAACGGCGGTGCCGACCTGATCAACTGTACCTTTATTGGTGACGTTACGGGCGTGAACCGCGCCGGCGGCTTGGCCGGCACCACCTCTCCGTATACATCTACAGACAAATTTGATATTATTAACTGCTCGACCAGCGGTACGGTAACCGTTGCCAAAGATACTGATACTGCGTGCATTTACCCGGCTGCCGGCGGCTTGCTCGGCTTTGCCCGACTCTCCAGTGGTGGCGGTCACGCTTATTTCACAAACTGCTACAGCACGATGACGGTTAGCACCACGTTTGCCGATGCATCTGGTCTCGGCGGTCTGACCGGTAAGCATGAGCACACCAACGCTGCTATCGTTGACGGACCTTCCACCTTTAGCAACTGCTATTTCGGCGGTATTGTGAACAGCTCCGTCCCGATTTCTCCGATTACTGAGGGCTGCACGGCTACGAACACGTACTACAAAGCCGGCTCGTATACCGACACGGCGACTGGCCTTGCGGCAACCGAAGTGGCTGCTACCGCTTTGACGGACGGCAGCTTTCTCAAGACTCTGAACGACAATGTAGATGCACTGAAAGCAGCAGGCACCACCGGCTTGAGCTATTGGGTATTTTCAGATACCGGCGTCCCTGCGTTTGCAGTTATGCCCAAGGTGACCGGCATTTCGGTCAGCTGTGGTAATGTTGCCTTTGAGGAGACAAAGTACACGTATCTGGTTCCTGTTTCCAATAAGGTCACCTCCACGACAGTTACGGCGACTGTGGAAGATCCTGCAACGACTAAGCTCACCATAAACACTGTCGAAACCGAGAGTAACACTCCCTCTGCGCCGATCACCTTAACGCCGGATGGCGTCACTACCATCACCGTTAAAGCGGAGCGCGACGGCTTTGCTGAAACCTACACGATTGAGGTTATCGCCTCAACGGCGTGGGACGGCTCGATTGCGACCGAGTATGCCGGCGGTGACGGTTCGGAAGCAGAGCCCTATCAGATTCTTACTCCCGCACAGCTTGCATTTTTAGCGGAGCAGGCGAATGAGAGCGCGGCTAATACCAAAGGCAAGTACTTTGAACTTGCCACTGACATTGATCTGGGCGGTATCCTTGCATGGACTCCGATCGGTACCGGTACCCAGCCTTTTAGCGGATATTTCGACGGCAAGGGTTACACCATCAGCAATCTGTATCTAACCGATGCCGTTTCGGATAGCTACCTCGGCTTCTTCGGCGTGATTGACGGCGGAACCGTGAAGAACTTGAACTTCGTCGACGCCAAGGTGCAACCTTCTTCTGTTGTCGGCAACATTCGTACAGGCGGTCTTGTGGGTACTCTAAAGGGCGCTTCCGGCTTGTACAATGTCAGCTTCGACGGTGATATTGTTGTCAGTGGCGGCACCATCAACCGTTGGGTTGGCGGTTTGGTCGGTGCGATAGAGAGCGGAACGGCTCAGGTCGTCGGTTGCTCGACGGCCGGTATTTTGGATTGCCAGTTCAAAGCAAAGGCAGGCGGTATCATAGGTTCCGTCTTTGGTGGCGCCAGCCTGAACCTTCTCGCATCCTACAGCACGATGGACGTCATCGTGAAGCCTGGTTCCTTTAATACAACCACCAGTAACTGGTTTCAGGCAGGCGGTTTGATTGGTAACGTTTCGACTAGTGACGGAACGGCTGCAACTGTGAAAAACGTCTTTTTTGCAGGTACTTTCAATTGCCCCCATCCCATTACGTTCTCAACTGCTAACATCACCGTTGAAAACGACGTATATTTGCAAGAAAATTGGTACACCGGCACGGACGGCGCTGTCGCCGGCGGTGCAGGTATCGATTCCGAAAATCCGACCGCACGTGTAATGACCACCGACGCGTTCAAAAACGGCACCGTGACGGCCTTGTTGAACCAAACGACGGTTGGCGAAAACAGTTGGAAAGACGGAACTGATCATCCGGTCATCGTCGTCTCCGCCGGTGGCGCGTTAGTAACCGGTGCGGCGGTTAGCGGTGCTCTCACCTTTGATCCCGCTGTTTACACCTACACAATTTCGTTGCCGTATTCTGTTGAATCCTTCGTCGTGATCCCGACGCTGGCCGAGCAGGTAGTTGCTACGGTCAACGGCCAGGCTGTTCAAAGCGGCGCAGTTTCGCAGGCGATTGCTTTGACTGTCGGCGAAGCACAGGATGTCTACCTGCAGGCGAAGCTCGGCGACGTGGTCAACACCTATATGTTTAAAGTCACTCGCCTTGCGCAGGCACCGGAAGGTGTTTGGGACGGTGGCTATGAAGCCTTTGATACCTCCAATAATAAGGGTACGACTATCGAGAACCCGATTATCATCGAAAACGCTTCTCAGCTTGCGTTCTTGGGAGCGATGACCAACGGTGATACCGTTGTTATCGGCACTACTGTGTACGCACCGCCCGAAGCAACGGCCAATAGATCATATGTCTACCGTAACACCTATTTCGAGCTTGCTGCGGATATCAAACTGAATGTTGTGGATGACTATGCTAACTGGGCAACCACTGCGCCGACAAACGTATGGACCCCGATCGGTTTCTACAGGTGGGATGCTACGACGGCCTCCAGAACCTTCTGCGGTATTCTTAACGGTAATAATCACACCATCTCCGGCTTGTATGTCAATCAGGGCTCGAATAAATACGACTGGGGTGCCGGCTTGTTCGGTGCCACTACCAATGCGACGATCCGTAACCTTCACATCGAAGATGCTTACGTTGCCGGTTATCGCAACGTTGGCGGCTTGATCGGCAGAGCTACAGACAACTGGGACAACACTTACCCCACGTTGCAGAACTGCAGCTATTCCGGTATCGTGAAATCCTATATTACATCCGGCCTTACTATGGCGGGTGGTCTTGTCGGTGGCATGTACCCCGGCGCTGCCATCAACAGCTGCTGGACTGAAGGTACTGTCAGCGGCGGCAGCTACGTGGGTGGCTTAGTCGGTTGGGCACAGCTTCAGAAGGATCTCACCATTGTCAACAGCTACAGTGTTATGGATGTTCAGTCGGGTATGACGACTCCGGAAGCTGTTGCCGGCTTGGTTGGCGGCTTCGAAAAGAGAACAGCTACCTGCAAGATCACCAGATCTTACTTTGCTGGTAAGGTTCCCACGAACACCCCGATTATTGGTAACCAAGATCCCACGACGATTTATGAGATCGATGGCACCACCTACTATCGTGCCGATTCCTATGTTGGACCGGTAAACAACGATCTGGTGTTTGATGCTCTTGAGAAGTCCGTTGAGGAATTTGATGACGGTACTGTAACCAAGTTGCTGAACGATGCGGCCGCGTACGGTGATTTCTGGCACTGGAAAGATGGAGAAAACGGCTACCCGGTTTCTGACGGTGTCCTCTTGATCACCGACTATCGTACGCACACGGATGATTCGCTGTTCGAGCATTCCACCGTTTGGGCTGACAAGTTCGTCAACAAAGATGGCGGTGTGTTGAAGGGCTCGGACGATGACGCAGACGACGACGCGAATGGTTCAAATAATGTTCCGGCAACCGGCGAACGTTCCTTGTATGTTGTTGCGATCGTCTTGCTGTTGCTCTCTGCTGCTTCCGTTACTGTTCTGGCACGCAGACAACGCAGCCAAAACTGATCCAAAGCGATAAAAACCAATAGTTAGAACTTCGTGCCCTTTTCGACAGCTTTTGCTGCTGAAAAGGGCACGGTTTTTTTGTAACCGAGCCCCACGCACAGTTGGTGGTTTAAAAGAGTACGGGCGGATTTCATATCCCCCCCGCACCTCGCGGTGTATATTACGACGTATCCCTATGAAGCAACAATAAATGAAGGGCGCATTGCCAACAGGCATCTTTCACCTTCCCACCTGTCTCACCAAAGCCGAGCTTACTAAAGGGTGCGAGCGGCCGAACTACCTTGCAGACTCCTTTGTGTGAAGAAAGGCAGACCAGCGCGTAGCGTTGGTGGAGGGATAGTGAATCGCAAGGCGACAAAAGCCGCAAAGCCAAACGGGGGAAAACACCACAAGTTTTGACTGAGAAAGAAAAACATAGCTCACCGCAGAGGGGAATGGTTTCGACACAAGAGCGTATTTGCATATCACGCCATAGATATTGCTAAACGGATATTTCTTATTATACGCCAATATAATCCAAGAGTTGGACAACATTATCTATTGTCAAAATTAAAACAACTTGGTATAATTGTACTAAATTGATAGCGGTACTATTGTTGTCTTTGACGATTATCGCAAGAAATATTGTCTGTAAAATGGCGCATACTACCGCTCAGCAATGAAAAAAGTCGAGGGAGTTGCTGTGGCACCAACGCACCTACAGCAAGGTTTTCCGAGGCTGTTAAACATTAGAAACAAATGGTTCAGAAGGGATGAGCGAACGGATGATGTTATCAAAAAGCAAAGGTGTTCCGCTTGGGCAAAAAATAGCTCGGAAGGTTGTGGCAAATGTCTTTCGCTATATTTTCCTGATTGCGTTCAGCTATGTGCTGGTTTATCCAATCATATACATTGTCGTCAACAGTGTGATGACCAGTGGGGATTATTTCAACCCATCGGTTCAATGGGTGCCGGTTCATTTGACGTGGGAACATCTGAAAAACGCCTTTTTGTCGTTGAATCTAGGGGAAACGATGGTATCCACGCTCATCAACGAAATGGTGCCGGCAGGATTGGGTATCGCCTCTTGTGCGGTTGCGGCATTCGGATTGGCTCGGTTTAATTTCAAAGGTAAAAGCGTTTTGAGCGCATTGATGATTTTAACAATCTTGGTGCCGAACGCCATGACCATTATCCCGAGTTATGTGAATTACCAGAACTTGAATCTTTTGAATACACCGTTCGTGTTTTGGTTGCCGGCCATAACGGGCGTCGGCTTGAACGGTGGCTTATTCATCTACATATACACGCAGTTCTTCAAGGGCCTGCCTAAGGAGATCGAAGAAGCGGCTTGGGTGGACGGCGCCGGAACGTGGCGAACCTTCCTGCAGATCGTGTTGCCGTCCTCCAGCGTCGTGTTCGTGACGGTAACGGTGTTCTCGGTGATCTGGCACTGGAACGATTCGTTCCTGGCACAGATGTACCTCACGGAAAAATTCCCCATCGCTGCGGTGATGGCGAGCTACGAGTCGTCCGTATTGGGTTCCTGGCTGACACAGCATATGCAGATGTCAACCTTCACAATGGCGCAGATCATGATGGCAGCGTGTCTGATTTCGATTACGCCGATGCTTATTTTCTACATCATCATTCAAAAGCGTTTTATCGCCAGTGTCGCCACGAGCGGTATCGTTGGTTGACGATATTCTGAATGTATGAAGGCGACTATTAGAGGGATTTAAATATGAGCAAATTACTTTTAAAAAAGGCGCACGTTGAGGTCCTTCCGGAAGGGAACTCTGCCGCTAAATTGAACACGCAGCAGGGAGGAGCCGATGCCGAAGCGGACGCTTTGCGTCAAGAGATTTTGAATGCCGAGGATAAACTGGTTATCACCGGCACGACCTACTATGTATCCCCCAATGGTGACGATGCCAACGACGGTACGTCCCCTGAAACGGCGTGGAAGACCTTGGATGCGGTCAGAAAGCACGAAAACGTCTTTAAGGCTGGTGACGGTGTGTTGTTCGAACGCGGTGGCATATGGCGTTCACAGATCACGTTGGAAGCCACCATGTTTGATCCGGCTGTGGAAAAACCGCCGCTGCCGATGCTGTTCAGAGCAAAGTCCGGCATGTCGTACGGCGCGTATGGCAACGGCCCGAAACCCGCGATCTACGGTTCCTTTAAAAATTACGCGTGGGAAGAATGCTGGGAGCCGACCGAGTTTGAGAACATCTGGAAGGTCGAAACGCCGTATGCCGACTGCGGTGTCATCGTGTTTAACCACGGTGAAGCAGCCGGTATCAAGCGCTTTATGGGTCACCACATCGAGAAGATCGATGATCTGAAAGAAAACTTTGAATTTTATCACGATTTCGTAAACGCTACCCTGTATCTGTATTTGGATAAGGGTTGCCCGCACGACGTGTATGAGGATATCGAACTGTGCGTTCGTGAGGATTTCTTGTATATCGGTACGGGAATTGAAAACGTGACGGTGGATAATTTGGCGATTAAGTACTTCGGTCACTATGGTAGCCAAATTAAGGCAAAAACCAAAAACATCCGCTTCACTAACTGTGAAATGGGTTGGATCGGTGGATGCGTTTGGGTACATGCCAAATACCCTTACGCCCCCGGCTCTCGTCTCGGAAATGCCATTGAATTCTGGGATGATTCCGAAAACGCTGTGATGGAATACAACTGGGTGTACCAGGTGTTCGATGCCGGTCTTTCCCCGCAGGGTGTCAGCAATGTGGGCCATTTCAAAAATATGGTGATGCGCAAGAATCTTCTTGAGTATTCCACCTATAACATTGAATTCTTCCACCGCAACCCCGCAACGAACTGGGATGGCTATTACATCGAAGAAAATATCATCCGTTTTGCGGGCTACGGTTGGGGCGATCAGAGACACACAGCGTATCCCACCTCCAACATCTGTGGTTGGACGTTTGTATACGACGTGTCCCCACGCATTTACATTCGCAATAATATTTTCGATTGTTCAAAGTACAATACGGTGTTTTGGCATTGGGGTGACGGTCGTGCATATCCGGATGTCGAGATCACCGGAAACACGTTCTACGAGAAAGACAGCGGTAC
>CAYZXC010000013.1:0-19939 GCA_964482275.1 uncultured Eubacteriales bacterium | reverse complement strand
CCAACTGGTCCACACCGGCCTGCAGCGCCTTGCGCGCTTCTTCGCCATACAGAATTTCTTTTGCCATAATGCGTTCCTCCCTTATTCTACGATAGCCAGAATGTCACTCTGACGGACAATGGTGTACTCCACGCCGTCCATCTTGACTTCGGTACCGGAATACTTGCTGGTAATGACCTTATCGCCGGCCTTGACATACATCGTCACGTCTTTGCCCTCCACGTTGCCGCCGGGACCCACCGCAATGACCTCCGCGATCTGCGGCTTCTCTTTTGCCGAACCGGCGAGAATGATACCGCTCTTGGTGGTCTCCTCCGCTTCGACCATTTTGATGACAACTCTGTCAGCCAAAGGTTTCATCGTCATAATCAATTCCTCCTTACGAGATATTAAAATACAAGGTTTAGCACTCTTTTTGCGAGAGTGCTAAACCTATTGTAGCAACTTTATAGGAAAAATCAAGTAGAACTTTGACAAATTTCGGAATTTTTAAAATTTCTTAACAATTCCTCAGCATTTGCCGCCGGATAAACGAACTTGACAGCCCCCGCATGCACTTCAAAACTGACCGCCGTGGTGGTGAAGCACTCGCCGTCTGCCGTGACACACGCGGGTCTGTCTGCCAGCACCTGCATTTTCGTGCCGCGGAAGGTCTCACAGCACGGTAGATCCAGATGGCGGCCGGTTTTATACAAATTAAGAATAGACAATATTTTCAAATGACTGATCTTACTGATAAGCACGAAATCGAGAAGCCCGTCATCCGGCTGTGACAGCGGCGAGCCGTGGTAGCCGCTACCGTAATATTGACCGTTTGCCGCGAGCGCAAACATATATTTCCCGCTGCGCTCCACCGTCCCCTCCGACGTTTCCATCACAATGCGCAGCTGCTGACCGAGCGGACGCAAAAAGGTCTGCACCAGCGCCAGATTATACGCCATCGCTCCGTTCACAAACGGCAGATGCTTATACCGCACCATTCGGTTGGCAACATCCGCATCCATACCCATCGAGCACATATTCAGCGACCACTTACCGTTGCACAGAATGGCATCCGTCGGACGTGCCGTTCCCATGATCACAGCGCGAAGGTCGTCAAACAATTCACGCTCCGGCAACATACGCAAAAAGTCGTTGCCGGAACCGCACGGCACACAGGCGAGTTCCGCGTTGGCGGACTCCGCCAGACCGTTTACAACCTCTAACACCGTACCGTCGCCGCCGCAGGCATAAAAGCGAACGGCATCACCCATCGCCGTTTCTTCCCGAACGATCTCGGTCGCATGACCGGGGCGCTCGGTAATGCAGATGCGGTACTCCATCGGATATTCCTTAAAAAACGCTTCGATCATCGGTTGCAGCTGCAACGCCGCCTGCGTCTTACCCGCCGCAGGGTTCAGAATAAACACATGCCGCATGGAAGGATCCCTCCTCGTTTCACGTTTACCGATAATAGCAATACAACTGGCATTTCAGCATGCCGTTATACAGCTTTCGGCGTTTATCGGCCTTGCGCCCGAACAGCTCTTCAAACTTCTCGTCGGGACTGATGATAGCATAGCTCCATCCCGCTTTCGGGACGAACACCTTACCCATCACGCGATACAATTCCTGCGCCGTTTGAATGTCCAACAAGCGCTCGCCGTAGGGCGGATTGCACAGCACAACGCCGCTGTCCCCCTCCGGCACGAACTGTCTGAGATCGCGCACGCTCGCGCGCACCTCGCTCGCAACGCCTGCCTTTACGGCGTTTTCGGTTGCCAGGCGCACCGCCTCAGGATCGATATCGCCGCCGATGGCGGAAAACGTCCGATCGGATAGCACCTGTTCCATCGCACGCTG
Organism: uncultured Eubacteriales bacterium; assembly: GCA_964482275.1. GTDB lineage: Bacteria > Bacillota > Clostridia > Oscillospirales > Acutalibacteraceae > RGIG3009. Next base: position 18,097 of record CAYZXC010000013.1, on the reverse strand, counting down.
GCGTTCGGCACGCCAGACCTCGTCCGGCATCCAGTCCCAATCCATAAAGGCGAACCGTCTGCGGATCCCCGGCGCGATGCGCCGTTTAGCAAGTGCCGCCTCAATAAGCAACGTACCCGACCCGCAACACGGATCGATCACACGCTCGGCAAGTCTGGCGCGGGTAACGTCCACGATGGCAGCGGCAAGCGTTTCCTTGATCGGCGCGCCGCCGGCATTTTGGCGGTAACCGCGTTTGTGAAGTCCCGCGCCGCTGGTATCGATCAGCAGGGAGACCTCATCCTTCAAAATGGTGAACTGCACCTGTACCGTCGCCGCAGTTTCCTCAAACCACGCGATGCCGTATTGTGATTTCAACCGTTCCACGATGGCTTTTTTGATAATAGACTGACAATCCGGTACACTGTGCAACGCCGAATTCAGCGACCAGCCCTTGACCGGAAAGGCGTCCTTGCGTGAGATAAAACGCTCCCACGGCAACGCTTTCACACCTTGAAACAATTCCTCAAAGGTGCGCGCCGAAAACGAGCCGACCAACAGTTGAATACGCTCCGCGTACCGACTGCCGATATTGGCGCGTGCCAAAATGTCCTCCCCGCCGGAAAACAGCACGCGGCCGTTTTGCGGGGTCACATTCTGTGCGTCCATACGACGCAACTCATCACCTAAGATCCCCTCAATACCGAACAGACAAGGGGCACAAAACTCAAAATTCTGCATGTCAATTCCTTTATACTGTCACACTATAAAAAATGCCGTCACCATCGGGCAACGGCAAATTTGACTTTACGATTTTCTGCTACGGGAGAAGCCGCCGTGCTTGCCGTCCATTGAGCGTTTGAGATCCAGCATTTTTTCATCGCTGGTCTGCTTAAAGCGCGACATCATCTCTTCAAAATTGCTGCTCTCCGTACGCGTGGGCTGCCACTCAAAGCCGCCGGGACGGCCAGGCGACACGTGACGCGGTGCACTGCGATTGGTACGCGGGGGCGGATCCATTGCCTTCTTGATCGACAGGCTGATCTTGCCGTCCTCGCCGATATTCAAGATCTTGACCTTGACCTGCTGATTTTCCGTGACGTGATCGCGGATCTCCTTAACATAAGTCGGCGCTACCTCCGAGATATGCACCATGCCGGTCTGACCACCCTCAAGCTCGACAAACGCACCGAATTTGGTAATACCGGTCACTTTGCCCTCAACACAAGCTCCCACTTCCAACGCCATTTTGCGGAGTTCCCCCTGTTACCTAACGAAATTGCGATCAATCATTCGGGATCTCGACTAAAATCGTCTCGCCCGGTTTCGCCATACCTTGTTTGCGCGCCTGCTGTTCCTTATACGCATCGCTGTTGTCGATCTGATCCTGCAGGACCGCATTGATCTCCTCCTGCGCCGCCGTTTGCTCATTCAGCTTGTCCAGCCGTTCCTGTGCGCTGGAGAGCTGCAGCTGCAGTTGGACCATAGAAACCACCACGTACACCGTGAAGGCGACAACGGCGACGCGAAGAATGATGCTTTTCCTGCGCTTTGCAGATTTTGCGTTTTTCACGGCACATCGCCCTCCTTCTTCGGTATACTGTGCAAATTTATACGAATTGATTATACACCAACGTTATCGTCTGTTTCAAGACCTTTTTTAAAATTTTTCGTATTTTTTCGGATTTTTTTCAGCAATTTTCCACACGCATTGCCTAACGCACCGATCGGTACCGCTATAGCCGCATGCAACCGCCGCCCCAAGCGTGACAACCAGCCGATCGCCGCAGTAACAAGGCGTACCGCGGCACGCCCGACAGTGTATCGATAGGCAAAGAATCCGGCGACCAGTCCCGCGAACAGATATAAGCGCAGTACGCCGTCGGTGATCGCCAGTGCAAACAGGAAGGTCATGAGCGCCGCTGTGATAAAGAACAAGATATCCTGCCAGAACACGCGCACCGCACCGGGACGCAGCACTTGACGCAGAATGCGAAACACATCGTAATAGGCACCGAGCAGGAATCCCATCCCACAGGACAAAAACAGCTCTCGCACCTGCGTGGTATTCGTAAACCCCATCACCGAAACAATTTACCGAAGAAACCGCCGGAGCGCGTATGGACCTCAGTATAGACGAGCGATTCGATGTGCCCCTCCATCGTCAGATCACCCGTTTCGATGTTCAGACGATTGATGTGCAAGCCCGTTCCCTTGACGGTCAGCTCACCTTGCTCCGTATAGATCACAACGGTGGTTTCATCAAAGCTGTCCACATCCTGTACACCGGATACCGACAGCGCACGGCGCTCGCTCAAACTCAACAGATGCGGCATCGCAGAGGTGCCGGCGGAACCTTGTTCTTTCATAAAAAAACTCTCCCCTTACACCTTCATGTGTATGGAGAGAGCCGTTGCAATATTACAGCAACTTGTACAGAAGTGCCGCATCGTTTTTCGCAACCGTTTCCTGTACGCTGACGACCTCGACCGTCACCTCACGCGTGCCGAGCGCAATGGTGAGCTTATCACCGATCTTCACATCGTAGGATGCGCGCGCGGGCTTGCCGTTGACCGACACCCGCCCCGCATCACAGGCTTCGTTCGCCACGGTGCGCCGCTTGATAAGGCGCGACACTTTCAAATATTTATCCAGACGCATATATAAAACCTCCTAAAACGAAAAGCCGCCCGTTCGGGCGGCTTAAATAACCGAGGATCCGATTATTTCGCAACAGCGTCTTTGAACGCCTTACCGGCCTTGAAAACAGGAGCTTTAGAAGCCGGGATCTCGATGGTCTCTTTGGTCTGGGGATTCAGGCCGGTGCGAGCAGCACGAGCGCGAACCTCAAACGTACCAAAACCAACCAACTGTACCTTATCACCGTTCGCAACGGCCTCTTTGACAGAGTCCAGAACAGCAGCGACAGCCTTCTCAGCGTCTTTCTTGGCCAAACCGGTCTTCTCAACAACAGAAGCGACTAACTCAACCTTGTTCATGACAAATAACCTCCAACAATTTTATATTCCAACGGAATGGTTCCGCATAGAATCACAATAACCTTTATTATTTTAGCCTATGCCCAAAACTTTTGCAAGAGATTTTCACAAAAATTCTCATATTGCTGATAAATTCCACAAAAACAATAAAATCCGACGAAAATTTTAGGATATTTTACCAAAATTTCAGCCTTTATTTTGCCACAATACGATCCACCGCATGTTGCATCTCGAACCGCACGCGCTCAATATCCAGTGTGGTGAACTCGTCGGCTCGGTATAGCACACGGCCGTCCGCGACGGTCATGTACACCGCGCGGCTTCCGGCACCGTAAAGCACATTCGACAGCGGTGCGTTCGCGGGACACAGTCCCAGATCGGCGGTATCCATCACGACCAGATCGGCACGATACCCCTCGGCAATATCCCCACAGTCGGCACGGCCCTGTGACAACGCGCCTGCGCGCGTCCCCATATACAGCACGTCCCCCGCCGGCAGTGCACCGGCGTTGTGACTGATGCCTTTCGCCAGCAAGGCCGCCATGCGCATCTCATCGATCATATCCAGTGCGTTGTTGCTCGCCGCCGAATCCGTTCCGATCGCGACAGGCAGCCCCATGCTCCGGTACTTCTCCACCGGCGCCACACCGCTGCCGAGCTTTAAATTGCTCTTGGCACAGTGTGCCAGTGTGACATCGTGCCGCGACAGACAAGCGACATCGTCGTCGGTCAGCCACACGCCGTGTGCGACCGTCAGCGGCCTGTTCAGCATACCGACGGCTTCGAGCAGGCGCGCCGGTGTTTTGCCGTGTCTGCCGACGCACTCTTTATGTTCACTCGCCGTTTCGGACAAATGAACGTGCATCCGCAAATCATACTGAGCCGCCAACTCGGCGGCATCGCACAGGATATCGGGACGCGTGGTGTATTCCGCGTGCGGCGCAACGTCCACCAAGATCCGTCCGTCCTCAGCACCGTGATACTGCTCGATCAGCATCTTCGTATCGCTGTATGCGGGCAGGTCGGCAAACCGCTTGGTCGTATCGAAGCACGAAATACCGCGCCCGATGTTCGCCTTGATCCCGCTCTCCGCCACCGCCCGAACGGTGTCCTCACAGAAATAATACATATCGGTAAAAGCGGTGGTACCGGTCATCAGCATTTCGGCGATGCCGAGCAGACTCCCCCAGTACACCGCATCCGCAAACAGCTTGTCCTCAAACGGAAAAATGCGGTCGAACAGCCACGACTGCAACGGCAGATCCTCGCCGTAGCCGCGCATGAGCGTCATCGCGACGTGAGTATGTGCGTTGACGAAGCCCGGCAACAACAACCGACCACTGCCGTCGATCCGCTCGCCGTAATCCTCGGCAGGCGGCGTCGCCCCAACATAACGGATATACGCGTCTTTCACGCCGACATAGCATGACGGCAGATAGGTTCCGTCCGCCTTCAGTACCGCGATCTTTTCAAAAATCATACGTCCTCCGCCGCCTTTGCTACGATTGATTTCATCAGATCACCGAAAGTACGGGATGCGTTTGCCGCCGCCACGACGACTTCATCGTCGCTGACCTCGGTGCCCGCCACGATTCCTGCCGCCATATTGGTGATGCAGGAGATCCCAAGCAGCTCCATGCCGCTCTGCGCCGCCACGATCGCCTCCGGCACCGTGGACATCCCCACCGCATCGCCGCCGAGCAGGCGGATCATGCGGATCTCCGCAGGCGTTTCAAACTGCGGGCCGCCCATATAGAAGTACACACCCTCGCGCAGCGAAACGGACAGCTCTGCCGCCGCTTTGCGCGCGATCTCCAGCAGACGAGGCGTATAGGTGTGCGTCATATCAAAGAAACGCGCACCCAACCGCTCGTCAGCCGCTCCTCTGGCGGGGCTGTCGGCGCACAACTTAATATGATCGGTGATCAGCATCAGATCGCCAACCGAAAACTCCGTATTCACACCGCCCGCGGCATTGGTCAGGATCAATGTTTTGACGCCCAGCGCCTGTAGCACCCGCACGTAGAAGGTAACAGTGGAAAACGCATAGCCTTCGTAATAGTGCGAGCGGCCGGAAAACACAAACAGCGGAACGCCGTTCAAGCGACCCGCGGCAAGAAAACCCGCGTGGGACGCCACGGTGGACACCGGAAAGTGCGGGATATCTTCATACGGGATGCGCACGGCACCCTCCAGCTCGTCGGCAAGATAGCCGAGCCCCGAACCGAGCACCAACGCCATGTTCGGCAACACCGTACGCGCCGCGGCAACGCGCTCGCGCACAAGTGCCGCGGCCTGTTCAATACACGTGATCGGATCGTTCATCTCAGCCAAGTTTTTCACCGCACTGGTTGCAGAACACAGCGGTGTTCTCGTTAAACGCCCCACAGCCGTCACAGCGTACGACGTTTTTGCTATCCATGATCCGTTCCTCCAGCTCCTCCAGTTCTGCGTTGAGGGTGCTGATATGCTCAATACAAGCATCCACCATATCGTCCACCTGCTCACCGGACTTGCGGCTGTCATAGATCAATCTGCCCAGGCCCTCGTGCGCACCGGCGATCTCGCGACGCAGATCCGCGATCTTCAGCTTAATCTTACCGACCTCTACCAATTCACCGGTCTTTTTACCGGCAGTCTCCGCGACATTCTTTACGCGGGATACGACATCTTCGAACATTGTCATACTCGATCGCTCCTTTTTTAATTTCCTTATCTATTCTCATTATAAGAAATTCCACTCTAAAAGACAATACAAAATTTACTCAGCCCCGACGAACTCCCTGAGCAGAGAATCCGCCGGCAGCAGATCTTCCGATAACGGTTGAAATTTCGACAAGGCGCACAGCAAGTGCGTGACCGTTTCGGCGTAGGGACTGTCCGTCGACACCGCCTCCAGCAACGGCTTCAGACGCGGTGCCAGCAGTGAGGACTCAAACGCGTGGGTGGTATCGAATACCGCGTTCGCCGTATCCACATACGGAAACATATACAGGTTTTCGCCCCGCACGACCTGCCGCCACATGTCCAGCGTATTTTCGATGGAACTGCTGCGGAACTGATAGTCGCGCAGCATCCGACGGCACAACCGCAGATCACGGCGTGTCAGCAGCGTGTCCTCGCCGTCGTACACCCGCGACATCACGTTGATGAAGATCTTAAACACATTATCGCCCGGCAGATGATCCTCCAGTATCGGATTGAGTGCGTGGATACCCTCAAAGATCACCACCGAATTGTCCGCGATGCGCAGCTCGTACTTTTCAGGCTCCGGCTCGCGGGCGTTAAAATCAAAACGGGGCAGCAACGTGACGCCGTCCGTCAGCAGCTCCTTCATGCAGTTTTGCAGTTGCGGCAGATCCAGCGCCTCGATCGCCTCATAATCGAAGCTGCCGTCGGGCAGACGCGGTGCCTGCCCTTTTCCGCGATAAAAATCGTCCAGAGAGATGATGCTCGCCTGCCTGCCGCGCGCCTCAAGCTCTCGTTTCAGGTTGTTGGCGGTCGTGGTCTTACCCGCCGATGACGGGCCGGACAACAGTACCAAGCATCTGCCGGACATACGTGACGTCATATGTTCCGCCACCCGCCGCACATTATCGAGATACCGCGCACATTCCTCATCGATCATACGCAACGGATCGGTCGTCACCCGCTCGTTAATATCCGCGACGCGCAGAGTGCGCTGTTCAAAGAATCGGTTCATAAGCAACGTATCCTTTCGTAAAAGTCTTTGACAGAGCCTTTCCGCTTCAGCATTTCCGCAAGACCGCTGTTGTATTCATAAGGAAACTTGTAGTTGAAAATACGTTCCAAATACTCCGTTCCCGGCTGCTTTAATTTGGATACCGCGCCGGCTCCGCACCCTAAAATGGTATGCGTTTCATCCATAATATAGACGTTGTACAAGCCCTCATAGCCGTTCGTTGCCCAACCGACGTTTTCCTGATTGCCCATTGTTCGGCTTTGACGGTATAGATAATACGGATGATACCCCGCCTGCGGCAGTCGCTCGGCGGTGTAGCGCACCATACGAACCGCCTCGTCGCCGCCGCGGTAATCCGCCCGCTTTTGCAAGGTCAGATTGGCGGCGCGTTTCATGGACAGCGTATGAACCGTGACGCTCTCCGGCGCGAGCCGTAGGATGCCGTCAACGGTTTCGCAGAATCCGTCAAAACAGTCCCCCGGTAATCCCGCGATCAGATCGGTGTTAACGTTGTCGTGCCCGCAACGGCGAGCGATATCGAACGCCTCATAAAACTGATCGACCGTGTGCTTTCGTCCGATCGCCGACAATACCTCGTCACGCAGCGTCTGCGGGTTGATACTGATGCGCGACACCCCCGCCGCTTTGAGAACACGCAATTTGTCAGCGGTCACCGTATCCGGTCGTCCGGCCTCCACCGTATATTCCCGCACGGCGGACAGATCAAACGACCGTTCCACCGACCGCGTCAGGATCTCCAACTGCTCAGGCGTGAGCGTCGTCGGTGTACCGCCTCCGAAGTATACGGTCTCCAGTCGCAGACCAAGCTCCTTGGCAAGCGCGCCGGTATAGGCGATCTCTTCTGCCAAGCGCTCCACGTATTCGGGGATCAGCTTGGCGGCTCTGGTGACGGTCTGGGATACGAACGAGCAGTAATCGCAGCGTGACGGGCAAAACGGCACCGACACATACAAGCTGAACGATTCCGGTCGGGACAGCGCCAAAATGCGGTCCTCCGCCTCCAGTGTCGTGCGGCACAGCTGCAGCTTATGCTCGCTGACGAACAACCGCTCACGCAGATGAGCGAGAGCCTTTTCCTCCCCCTCCTCCGCGATCAAACGGCGCAGTAGCTTGACCGGTCGCACGCCGGTGACGATGCCCCAGTCCTGTGCGGTGTGGAACGCATCCGACAACAGGTCATACAGCAGCTCACACAGCACGAGCTCACATTCGTCTTTATAAGTCGGATGCGCGTTATCCACCTGAGCACAGCGCGTTTCATCGTAGTCTGTCAGCTGCAACCGACAGGACAATGCTGTTCCTGTCGTCTGCTTTTCCAGCCGTGCGATCAGCGCCGCGCCGTCCGACGGGGTATCATCGGAATCCGCTACGACCAACCGCTCCTGCGGTAAAAACAGCCGACACACGTTTTGCAGTTCAAAATGATAATCGTGCCCTTGTAAATACAGAATCATCTTTTACATTCCTAACATGAACGGATTGGACCGTTTTTCGTATCCGATCGTTGTTTCGCCGCCGTGACCCGATACGACGCGCGTGTCGTCCGGCAGTGTTGCCAGGCGGGCAAGACTTTGGCGCATGGCGGTAAAATCCCCGCCGGCAAAATCCGTTCTGCCGATACTGCCGGCAAACAGCGTATCCCCCGCAAACAGCGTGTCCCCGCACCGATAGCACACACTGCCGCGCGTATGCCCCGGTGTGTGCAGTACCGTGAAGATGAGCGACCCAACCTCGACGGTATCGCCGTCGTGCAGCACACGATCGGCACTTAGAGCATAAGGGTACATCACCATACTGTAGGCGGGATCGGTCAACGCCGGCACGTCCGCCTCGTGCACAAGAAGCGGCGCAGCGGTTGCCGCCTGCAATTCCTTCACCGCTTGTATGTGATCGAAATGCACGTGTGTCAGCAGAATGGCGTGCACCGACAGACCGTATTTTTCTATGAGCGCCAGTAAACGCTGTGCTTCGTCGCCGGGGTCGATCACCGCGGCGTTTTTCCGTTCGTCATACACAAGGCAGCAGTTCGCCGCCAGATCCCCTACCGGAATACACTGATAGGTCATCGTCTCACATCCAGTCCTTCGTATCCAGAGGAATCGTGACCGGCCCGTTGCCGCGCATGCTCACGATCATATGCGCCCCAAACTCTCCTGCCTCGACCTTGGCAACGCCTTGAGCGCGCAGCTCTGCCATAAACAGCTCATACAACGGCTCGGCCTGCTCCGGCCGTGCCGCGGCAAAGAATTCCGGCCGCCGTCCGTGCGAGCAGTTTGCCGCCAGTGTGAAATTCGACACCGCCAGCACCTCACCGCCAATGTTGAGCAGTGACAGATTCATTTTATCGTTTTCGTCGGTGAACACGCGCAGGTTGGCCATCTTCTGCGCCATGATCTTCGCGTGTTCAGCCGTATCCCCCTGCTCAACACCGAGCAGGACAAGCGCGCCGTTGCCGATCTCGCCGACAATGCGACCGTCAACCTCCACCGAGGCGTCGTATACCCGCTGAAAAATTGCTTTCATATTCTTTATGCTCCTCCGCGTTCAATATCCTCAACACCGTTTACACGTTTCAGGCGGTTCATGACCTCTTGCAAATGTTGCAGGCTGTTGACACCCACTGTCACAAACACTTCGCCTTGCCCACGGCTTTCTCTGGCCTGCATACTGTAGATCATCACGTGCATTGCCGCCAGTTGCGCGGTAATATCCGCCAACAACTCGATACGGTCGGTCGCGATAATGTGCAGTTCCGCCTTGAATTCCTCACGGACGCTGTCCTCCCACGATACCTTGACCCACCGTTCCGGCTCAGCACTGTGTGACGGATCCGCCGGCACATTCGTGCAATCGCACTTGTGAATGGATACGCCGTACCCGCGGGTGATAAATCCAATGATCTCGTCGCCCGGCACCGGATTGCAGCAACGGGCGAACTTAACCAGGCAGTTGTCCATATTTTCAATGATGACACCGCCGTTGTGGTGGCGGTGCGGCTTAGCCGCCGCCGTGATGCTCTCCGCCGTAACCGGCTCGGTGCGCGCGTATTTGGCAGCCTCCTCCTTCATACGCGGGATAAGCCGCGACAGCAAAATACCGCCGTAACCGATCGCCGCGTAGAAATCGTCAATGCTGTCGCAATGTTGGCGTTTTGCTTGGGCGTTCAGGAAATCCTCCAGATCTTCGCCCGACAGTCGGATAAAGTTGCGCGCCATCTCGCGTTCCAGTTCCTCGCGTCCTTGCTGGATGTTTTCGTCACGGCGCTCCCGCTTATACCATGAGCGGATCTTATTGCGCGCCTCGCTTGTCTTGACGAGCTGCAACCAGTCACGGCTGGGGCCGTGATTGGGCGCGGAGGTGGTCAGGATCTCCACCACCTCACCGGTTTTTACCTCATAGTCGATGGAGACGATGCGGCCATCCACCTTGGCGCCCACCATACGGTTGCCGACCTCGGAATGGATCGCATACGCAAAATCGATGACGGTGGAACCGCGCGGCAAGCTGACAACTCTGCCGCGAGGCGAAAACACGAACACGTCGTCGGATGACAGATCCGTCTTGATCGACTGCACGATGTCTTCGGCATCGTCGACATCCTTCTGATTTTCAATGAATTGCCGCACCCACGCGACCTTATCCTCCAGACGATCCTTTTTATGGATGCCGAGCTTATATTTCCAGTGCGCGGCGATACCGTACTCCGCCGTGTGATGCATCTCCCAGGTGCGGATCTGCACCTCAAACGCAATCTTTTCGTGGCTGATAACGGTGGTGTGCAGCGACTGGTACATATTCGTTTTGGGAGTGGAAATGTAATCCTTAAACCGATTGGGCAGCGGATGGAACAGATCGTGCACGATGCCCAACACATTGTAGCAATCGTTGACGGTATCCACGATGATACGCACTGCATATACGTCGTAGATCTCGTCAAACGCACGGCCCTGCATATACATCTTGCGGTAAATACCGGCAATGCTCTTGATACGGCCGCAGACATACGGCTTCATCCCGTACTCGTCAAGCCTCTCACGCAGTTGTCCTTGAATATCCTCCAGAAACGCGGCGCGTTCATCGCTGCGCATATTTAGGTTCTGTTCGATCTCCTCGCACCCCATCGGGTCAAGCAAATGCAGGGAGATATCCTCCAGTTCCTCCTTGATGGCGCGGATACCGAGTCGGTGCGCGATCGGCGCGTAGATATCTAACGTTTCCTTGGCTTTGTCCCGCCGCTTTTGCGGATGCCAACCGGAATTCGTGCGCATGTTGTGCAGTCGGTCCGCAAGCTTGATGATGATCACGCGGATATCCTTGGACATCGCCATGAGCATCTTGCGGACGTTCTCCGCCTGCTCCTCTTCCCTTGTTGAAAACGGCATCTGCGTGATCTTGGTAACGCCGTCCACGAGCAGTGCCACATTCTCGCCGAACTGCCGCTTAATATCGTCCAGTTCAACGCCCGTATCCTCCACCACATCGTGCAGGATCGCCGCGACGATGGCCTCATTATCCATTCCCAGTTCGATGAGAATACACGCAACCTGAAGCGGATGGCAGACATAGTCACCGCCCGCGTACCGCATCTGTCCCTCGTGTGCCTCACACGCCAGTGCAACGGCGCGGTCGATCTTCTCGCTGTCGTATTTCTTTTCGCTGTCGGCGATCGCTTGCTTTAAGGCGGCGATCGCCTCGTCTTTGTACATAACGGTATTGATTTCCACGATCACCCCTCCTGTCCTGATAAATAGCGAGCCGTTGCCGTGCTCATCAGATCGAATTTTCCGTCTACGGGCTTTACCGCCGCATACACCGTATCACCGGTATTCTGCCAGTCGATCAAGCCGGCCTCGCACAGCAAGGTCAGCGACACCAACACATCCGTACCGGTAAACGGCGCTTTGGCTACTGCGTGGAGCAACGATTCCACCGTACCGCGGTACGGCTGTTGCTTTAAGAAGCGGTACACCGCCACCGCACAGTCACGATTCGGCGAAGCGGTATCCCGCTCGGCATCACGACGCAGGATAGCATCGTACCGACGCAATGTGTCCAGCACCGTTTCCTGATCCAACTCCGCGTGGCGAACATCACGGATAATGATCGACACACTGACAGCACCGCGATAGTCGTTGCGGTCAAGCGTCACCGACACGTTCAGTACGTCTCCCACCGCGAAGGGGAACTGCTCCGGTGTGGTTGAGAATTTCATCGCGGTCACCCGCACACCGTCACGATTCAAGGTGAGCCGCAGATGTTTACCGCCGCCTACCGCATCAATACGTTCCAATGTCATGCGATATAACCCAAACACGGGCGACGGATTTCCCGCACCGAACGGCTCCAGTGCCGATAAGCAGGCGAGCAGCTCCGGCTTGATCTGATCCGGCTTTAAGCGGCAATCCATACACATCTCTGGCACCGGCATCGTCGGTGCGACGGCAGCGGCATACGCGTTGATCTTCTCACAAAATTCATCCAGACGTGCCGTTTCCAGCGTTACACCTGCGGCAAGCTCGTGCCCGCCGTAGCCGAGCAAGCAATCCTCACACGCTTTAAGCGCTTCAAACAACGAAAATCCGGCAAGGCTTCTGCCGGAACCGCGCGCGATACCGTCATCCACCGACAGTACCAGACAGGGACGGCCGTACCGTTCCTGCAACCGTGCGGCCAGAATACCCAGCACGCCGTGGTGCCAGCCCTCGCCCCACACAACGATCACGCGCTGTGCGGTTCGTTCCGGCGCTTTACACAGTGTATCCAAAATCGGCATCAGGATCGACGTTTCGGTCTCCTGCCGTTCTCTGTTTTTTTCACAGATCTCGCCCGCTAAGCAGTCGGCCTCTTCTGCATCCTCGCTCAGCAGCAGCGCCGCCGCGATCGACGGATCGCCCATGCGTCCCGCGGCGTTGATGCGCGGGGCCAGTGTGAACGCGACCGAGGTCGCGGTCTGCTTCGTACCGGCGACCCCCGCGTGCTCGCGCAGCAGACGAAATCCTGTGCGTGTTTCGGCATTGATCGCCTGCAACCCGCGACGCACCAAAACACGGTTATCGTGTCGGAGCGGCATGACATCGGCAAGCGTGCCGAGTGCCACAAGGTCACCGTATTCGCGCAACGCCCAGTCGGGATCGCCCTCCAGTGCGCATACCAGCTGAAACGCCATGCCCACACCGGCAAAATCCTTAAATTCGCTCGGACAATCACCACGGTGCGGATCCACCACCGCCACCGCGCTCGGTAAACGATCCTGCGGCTGATGGTGATCGGTCACGACGACATCGACGCCGCACTCCGCGGCAAACGCGATCTCGTCCACGGCAGAAATACCGTTGTCCACCGTGATGATGAGCTGTACGCCCTGCGCCGCCATCTCCTCAATGCTTTCACAGTGTAGGCCGTAGCCCTCGCTGTCGCGCCGCGGCAGACGGTACGCGACTCTGGCGCCCTTGCTCCTCAGATACGAATACAACAGTACCGTAGCGGTCACGCCGTCGGCGTCGTAGTCGCCGTACACCATGATGCTTTCACCTTCGTCGATCGCACGCTGAACGCGCTCCACCGCGGCGTCCATATCCGCAAACACAAACGGATCGCTCTGCAACTCGTTGCCCACCAAAAAATCCATAGCGGAGTCCGCATCCGCGATCCCGCGGCCGGTCATCAGCAAACAAAGCAACGGGTCCAAACCGCACTCCGCCGACAAGTCGCTGGCGAGTTCCTTATCCACTTGTAAAAATGTCCAACGCTTGTAGCTCATACGGTGTTCCCCTTCTACGGTATATACATAACTTATGATATCATTTTTCAGCGCACGATTCAATAGAATTCTTCGGATTGGTGCCCGAAATCGTCTCTTTTTTTCAAAAAATCCCAAGTATTGACATTTTTTTGCAAATATGGTATTGTATGGATACCATCAATGTGAGGTGATCGTGCATGAAATCAACAGGTATCGTTCGTAAATTGGATGATCTGGGGCGCATCGTGCTTCCGGTGGAGCTGCGACGCACCCTGCAGATCGGGGAAAAGGATCCGGTCGAGATCTTTGTGGAGGATGACATGATCATCCTCAAAAAGTATCAGCCGTCGTGTTTGTTCTGCGGTGACGCAAAGGACGTCATTTCCTTCAAGGGCCACAACATCTGTCCCAACTGCTTGCACGAGCTGACGAAATAATCACCTGATAAAAGCCGCAAGAGAGCGCTGTTCTCTTGCGGCTTTTTTGCGTATGTTTTACCGCACCGTCGCATAGAGATGGTGGTAAGAAAGGTGTGATCGCCGATGGATAATTCAGAATTTCGTTCGATGATGGAGCAATACAACCGAGAGCTGTTGCGCATGCAGCAGCGTGCGGGAAACCCTCCCCCGCCGCCTGCTCCTCCTACACCGCCCACGCCACCGCCTGCTGCTCCGCAGCCTACGCCGCCCGCTCCGCCGACGACCTTCACGGCACCGCTTAAGGTGCGGGTGACCTCGGCAAACGAGGCGATCCCGATCCCCGATGCGCTGGTGATCATCACCCGTGAGGAAAACGGGGCAACCGTTGTTGAGGCGTCTCGCATCACCAACAGCAGTGGGCTGACCGAGCCGGTCATCCTGCCCGCCGTTGATCCGGCATTGACCCTGCAACCGGGCAACAATATTCCGCGCATCGTATACGAAGTGACCGTCGCCGCGCCCGACCATTACCGCGCACGCATCAGCGATATTCCGCTGTACGGCGGCATTCCGACCGAGCTTCCCGTATCGCTCGTCCCGCTGCCGGAATTCGCTGACGACCCGCAGCAGGAGATCCGCTACAATACACCACCTATCAATTTATAAGGAGCAGCTATATGCCTGATCTACCGTTTGTACCGGAAAATATCGTCGTGCACCTCGGCGCGCCGAATACGGACGCGCCGAACGTGACGGTATCGTTTCCGGATTATATCAAGAACGTCGCCTCCAGTGAGATCTTTCCTACCTGGCCGGAAAGCGCACTGCGCGCCAATATTTTGGCACAGATCTCGTTTGCGCTCAACCGCATCTATACCGAGTGGTATCCCAGCCGCGGGTACGCGTTTGATATCACCAATAACACCGCGTTCGATCAGTCGTTTGTACAGGGGCGCGATATTTTCGACAACATCAGCCTGCTTGTGGATGAGCTGTTCAACGATTACGTGCGTCGGCAGGGCTCGATCGAGCCGTATTTCACGCAATACTGCAACGGTACGACCTCCACCTGTAACGGGCTGTCCCAATGGGGGACTGTTGAGCTCGCCAATCAGGGACTCAATTCGGTGGAGATCCTGCGCTCGTTCTACGGCGACGATATTGAGATCGTCGCCGACGCACCGGTGCGTAACAATCAGCCGTCGTACCCCGGTACGCCGTTGCGCGTCGGTTCCACCGGCAACGACGTTCTGACAAAGCAGATCCAGTTAAATCGCATCTCCCGCAACTATCCCGCCATCCCGAAGATCGATCCCGTAGACGGTGTTTTCGGCACGGCGACCGAGGACGCAGTCGTCGCGTTTCAGGAGATCTTCGGGCTGACACCCGACGGCATTATCGGCAAGGAGACCTGGTACCGCATCGCGTTTTTGTATAACAGCGTCAAGCGGTTGGCGGAGCTGGATTCCGAGGGTATCGCCCTTGAAGATATCCGCAAACAGTTTTCCGAGATCCTGCGGCCGGGCGACACCGGCGACGAGGTGCGCGTGATTCAATATTTTCTGGCGGTGGTCGGTACTTTCAACGATGCCGTGCCGTCGGTCGCCATCAACGGTACGTTTGACGAAGCAACGCAAAACGCGGTGATCGCGTTTCAGCGGTCGGCGGGGCTTGATCCCGACGGCATCGTAGGGGCAGAGACCTGGGATCAGCTGTACGATGCCTACCGCGGCATTGTTTCCACCATCACAGTACCGGAAAATCGCGTCGCGCCGTATCCGGGAACACCGCTGACAAACGGCTCGCAGGGCGAATATGTTCTGTTTTTGCAGACCTACTTAAACCGCATTGCCGAGACCTATCCCGCCATCCCCACCGTCACGGCAGACGGGGTCTTCGGCGATGCGACCGAGGCCGCCGTTATCGCGTTTCAGCGGGAATTCGGGTTATCCCCGAACGGGTTTGTGGGGCCTATCACCTGGGATCGCATTGCGAGTGTCTATGAGGACCTCACCGTCGGTTCGGAAAAACAGCTCGGACAGTTCGGCGGCTACGAAATGGCAGAGGGGGTATAGGGTATGTACACAGACGATCAGCGACGTGATCACGTTCGCGAGTTACAGGAATATTTGCGCGCTCTCTCGACGACCGATGAGCGGTATCCTCTGCTCGGCGTAGACGGACTGTTTGGTCCGGAAACGACCGAGGCGGTGCGGGTGTTTCAGCAAACAACCAATTCACCGGTCACCGGCACGGTACAGCGGGCGGATTGGGAACGCATCGTGCGGGAATACGGTGACCTTCTTTTGCAGATCGTGCCGGCACGTACGATCGACCCCTTCCCCTACCCCACCTTTGTTCTGCGCTCGGCAGACCGCGACCCGCTCGTCTACATCCTGCAGGTGATGCTCGGCGAGCTCGGCAGTGAACCGCTTGCCGTTACCGGCGTATACGACGCCGCCACCGAGGCGGCTGTCCGCAGACAACAGCTTGCCGCCGATCTGTTACCCACAGGTGAGGTCGATCGCATTACCTGGGATTACCTCGCCGCACTGTACAACGGTCGCTGACCTATGCGGCACGGAGTATTTGTAAAAAACGCCGCCGTTCTGACGGTAACCTCACTGATCTTGCGCACCATCGGGATCTTCTTCCGCATTTTTCTGTCCGGCAAGATCGGTGCGGAGGGTATGGGACTGTACCAACTGATCGTGTCGATCTATGTGCTCGGCTCTACCTTTGCCACCTCCGGCATTTCCACCGCCGTCACGCGATTGATCGCCGACGAGCTTGCCTGCGGCACCGCACGGTCGGTACGGCACATCCTGCGCCGCTCGATCCTGCTCAGTCTGGGAATCGGCCTTATTTCCACCGCATTGATCTATTTCGGTGCGGATATCATCAGCGTGTACTGGATACGGGATATCCGCGCCGCTAACGCTTTACGGATGCTCGCTTTCAGCCTGCCGTCTATGGGGATATCCTCGTGCCTGCGCGGCTATTTTATTGCCAGACGCAAGGCGGCGGGCACCTCCTATGCACAGCTGTTGGAGCAGGTCGTGCGCATCGGTGTGATCGCGTTGCTCATCGATCGGTTTTCGGCGGCTGGGTTAGCGATGGCGTGCCTAGCGGTGATGATCGGGGATACGGTGGCAGAGTGGGCATCCTGCGCGTATCTGGCGATCCGCTGCCGCATTGACGAAAAGCGGATGCAAGCAGAGCTGCCGATTCGTGCGGGCACTCGTTCACCGATCGTGCGGCGGCTGCTTGCGATCGCCGCGCCCATCACAGCGGGGCGGTATCTCAACACGATCCTACGCACGATCGAGAATATTTTGGTTCCGAACAGCATCGCCACATACTGCGGATCAAAGGAGCGCGGACTGTCGGAATTCGGTGCGCTGAAAGGGATGGCATTGCCGCTCATCTTTTTCCCCGCCTCGTTTTTATCGGCGCTGTCCACCCTGCTGATCCCTGAGATCTCCTCCGCAAGCGCTTTGAATCAGCAAGGAAAGATCAACCGCGCGATCGAGCACACCCTGCACCTGACACTGCTCAGTTCCATTCTGATCGGCGCGGTATTCTTCGCCTTTTCCGGTGAGATCGGGGCACTGCTGTATAACAGCGAGGATGTGGGCCGATATCTCTTGGTACTGGCACCGCTGACGCCCATTATGTACGCGGAAAGCATTGTGGACGGTATTCTTAAAGGCTTAAATCAGCAAGTCAGTTCCCTCAAATACAGCATTGCCGACTCCGCGATCCGTATTGTGCTGATCGTGTTTCTCGTTCCTCGATGGGGCATGAACGGCTTTTTATGTATTATGGTCATCAGCAACGTGCTGACCTCCTTCCTAAACACGCGCCGTCTCTTGAAGGTGACAGGTGTTAAACTGCAATGGGGACGCTGGATCGTGCGGCCGTTGTTGGGTGCCGCGGCGGCGGTGGTGCTCACGCAAGTTGTAACCCGCCTGCCTTTGTTTACGCAAACAGGCGGAATAGTTCTCACGATTTCGGGCATTCTGTGTTTATGCGGTATTTACTGTATACTGCTTTCACTGCTCGGCTGTATCCGCTTTTCGGAGCTTCGCAGATCTCTATCATAATTTTTTCAAATTTTTAAAAAATTTCCCTTGACAAGTGCCGGATGATAGTGTATGATAGTCAAGCAGTTTGACGCGCACCATTAGCTCAGTTGGTAGAGCACCTGACTCTTAATCAGGGTGTCCAGGGT
>CAYZXC010000012.1:0-20286 GCA_964482275.1 uncultured Eubacteriales bacterium | reverse complement strand
AGTTGCACCTCCTCTTGGTCTATGGCCCCCTCACTCCGGAAGGGGCAAGGATATGCGTTTTCCTCACAAGGCGGAAAAACGCTGTATAATTATAACAACCAAACGTTTTGCCGTCAACCCCTTTTTCAAAAAAATCTTTACTTTCCGCAAGAGGTGGCATATAATAGAAACACTGACTTGCAGAAAGGAATTGTAATATGCTGCAATTTGAAGAACTGCGGCTCCGGTTAGAGGAGAATCTGCCGGAGATCGAAAAGCTGTCTGAGGCGATCGGCCTTACGGCGATGAAAAAAGAACTCAGCGAACTGGATATGCGGGCCGCTGAGCCCGGCTTCTGGGATAATATGGAGAAGGCACAGACGGTAACACAACGCGCCGCCAACTTAAAGGATGCCATCGAACGGTACGAGCGGTTGGTGACCGAGTATCACGATACGCTCACCCTCATTGAGCTGGCGGACGAGGAAGAGGATCTGTCGCTGCTCGAAGAATGTACTGCCGGCGTGGAGCACGTCGAAGCCGAAAAGGAAGCCCAGCGACTGGGCACCCTGCTGACCGGTGAATACGATGCGAGCAACGCGATCCTTACCTTTCATGCGGGTTCCGGTGGAACCGAGGCACAGGACTGGGCGGAAATGCTCTATCGCATGTATACCCACTGGGCGGAAAAGCGCGGGTTTACCTATAAGATCCTGGACTATCAGGACGGGGATGAAGCAGGCCTCAAGAGCGCCAGCATTCAGGTCAACGGTGAAAACGCTTACGGATACCTGAAGGGTGAGGCGGGCGTGCACCGTCTGGTGCGCGTATCTCCTTTTGATGCCGCCGGTCGTCGGCACACCTCGTTTTCAGCCTTAGAGGTCGTTCCGGAGCTTGACAACAGCGTGGATATCGAGATCCGTCCCGAAGATATTAAGATGGACGTGTTCCGTTCCAGCGGCGCGGGCGGTCAGCACATCAACAAGACCTCGTCTGCGGTGCGTCTGACCCATATTCCGACCGGTATCGTCGTCGCGTGTCAGACGGAGCGAAGCCAGTTCCAGAACCGCGACACGGCGATGAACATGCTCAAGGCCAAGCTGATGAAGATCAAGGAGCAGGAGCATCTGGATCGCATCGAGGATATCAAGGGCGTTCAGGCGCAGATCGCGTGGGGCAGCCAGATCCGTTCCTATGTGTTTATGCCGTATACGCTCGCCAAGGATCACCGTACCGGCTATGAAATGGGCAACATCAACGCGGTCATGGACGGCGAGCTGGACGGCTTTATCAACGCCTATCTGACGGCGTCTGCCAACGGTACACTCGGATATAAGGAGTAAGGAACTTTCTTTGAAAAAAGGCGAAAGAGTTGATTTTTTCGTCGAATCTGTTATACTGATAGATACTGAACATTTGAAAAGAGGGATGGTATGGACTTCCAACCGATTGCCGATCATTTCGGTATTACCGGCGTGATCGCGCATACAGAGGAGATCCATTCAGGCAATATCAATCGCACCTTTTTAGTGGCCGTACAGGAAGCAGGCGACCAAAAGGAATACGTGTTTCAGCGCATCAACACCTTTGTGTTCAAAAAGCCGGAGGAGGTTATGGATAACATCCTCAAGGTGACCGAGCACATCAAGAAAAAGCTGCTCGCGGAGCACGGCTGTTATCATCGGCGCGTGTTGTCGTTTTTGGTGGGGGATGACGGGAAACCGTATTATTACACCGCCGGCAACAAGCATTTTTGGCGCGTGTATGAGTACGTCAACCGCGCGGTAGCCTACGATCAGGTCAAAAAGCCGGAGCTGTTCTACGAAGCCGGCCGTGCCTTCGGCGAATTTCAGGGTTGGCTGTCGGATTTTCCGGCACAAACGCTCGCGGAGATCATTCCGAACTTTCACAACACGCCGGCACGTTTTGAGACTTTCCGTCGGTCGGTGGACAAGGACGTTGCCGGGCGGCGCGCACAGGTGGAGGAGGAGATCCGCTTCTTGCTGGATCGGGAAGCCGAGTGCGGCGTATTGACCGAAAAGCTCGCGTCGGGCGAGATCCCGTATCGCGTGACGCACAACGATACCAAGATCAATAACATTCTGTTTGATAATCAAACCGATAAAGCGATGTGCGTGATCGATCTCGACACGGTCATGCCGGGTACGGCGTTGTACGATTTCGGTGATGCCGTGCGGTACGGTGCCTCAACGGCGCTGGAGGATGAACGGGATCTGTCCAAGGTCTCGATCGATCTGAACTTGTACGAGCAATTTACCAAAGGCTTTTTGGAGTCGATGGGCGAGTCCATGACCGAGACGGAGATCGCGTTGCTGCCGAACAGTGTCAAGATCATGGCGCTGGAGCTCGCGTCGCGGTTTTTGGCGGACTATCTTGACGGTGACGTGTACTTCAAGACCCGCAGTGACGATCACAATTTGGTGCGCGCACGTACGCAGATCCAGTTGGTTCGCGATATTGAAGCCAAGTGGGATGAGCTGCAGGCGATCACGGCGCGCTGCTGCAAGTAAAGAATACATAACGGGGCACTGCTTCGATCGAAGCAGTGCTTTGTTTTGCGTTTTGGTGGTTGTATTTCCGCATAGAATGTGGTAAAGTAGGATAGATATAGTAGGAAAGGGGGACTGCGACGTGGATAATCGGCCGATCGGTGTGTTTGATTCCGGCTTGGGCGGGCTCACGGTCGTGCGCGAGCTGCTCGAACGGCTGCCGAATGAGCGAATCGTGTATTTCGGGGATACCGGTCGCGTTCCCTACGGATCGCGCAGTCCGGAGATCGTCAAGCGTTATGCCAAGCAGGATTGCGGGCTGCTCTTGGAGCAGGACGTCAAATACATCATTGCCGCGTGCGGTACGGTCAGCTCGGTCGCCGGTGAGGTGCTGGACGCGTTACCGGTGCCGGCGATGGGTGTCGTGGAGCCGACGGTGGAGGCGGCGATAAGGGCCACCAAGACCGGCAGGATCGGTGTCATCGGTACCGCGGTGACGGTACGATCGGGTTCCTTCGAGCAGGCGATCAAACGCGTTCGCCCCGACGCGCAGGTGTTTGCACAGGCGTGCCCGGTGCTGGTCACGCTGGTGGAAAGCGGTTGGGTGGATGAAGATAACACCGCGACCCAGGCGGTCGCCGGACGGTATCTGGAGCCGCTTATGGAGCAGAAGATCGACACGCTCATCCTTGGCTGTACGCATTTTCCGTTGCTTTCACCGATCATTTCCCGTATTTTGGGAGAGGGCGTCACGCTCGTTAACTCCGGTGCGGCAACCGCCGCACAATGTGCTGCACTGCTGACACGGCGCGATATGCTCGCCGCGCCCGACCGCACGGGTGGGTGTCAGTTCTTCGTCAGCGATCAGCCGTATAATTTTACCCGCGTTGCCGAGATGTTTTTGGGGCGTACCGTCAGTGAGGACGTTCGGCAGGTCAACACGGAGGGCATGGGATAAATGGATGTAAGGGTATCCCTGCGTTCGGTGCAGCGGATGGACGGTGAAGCGGAAACGACCGAGATGGCGGCGCACGGTACGCTGGAGCTGTTACCGGAGGGCGCGCGGCTGTGTTACACCGAGTCCCCGCAGGACGGCGGTGCCGCCGTGACGGTGACGGTGCGCGGTGCACAGACGGTTATTGAGCGGCGCGGTGAGATCTCGTCACAGCTGTTACTGGAAGAAGGAAAGCGGCATTTATGCCGCTATGAAACGCCGTACGGACGGATGATCTTGCACGCGCAGGCCCATCGGTTGGCGTTTTCGTTTGAGGCAAATACCGGAATCCTGCAAGCGGCATACACGCTGGACATGAACGGCGGGTATACCGAGCAGGAAATTGAAATTCGAATCAAGGAAGTGTCACTATGCTGACCATTATGGAACAAGCACAACAACAGTTACGTGGGGCGGTACAACAAGCGGTGCGCGCGGCGGTCGCCGCCGGCGAGCTGCCGGAGGCCGAGCTGCCGGAATTCGTGGTGGAGATCCCCGCTGATCGCACACACGGTGATTTTGCGGCGAATGCCGCGATGGTGTCGGCGCGCGCCTTTCACAAGGCACCCCGCCAGATCGCGGAGTGTATCCTGGCGCATCTGGAGCTGGACAACACCTATCTGGAGCGGGCGGAGGTCGCCGGCCCCGGTTTTATGAACTTTTTCCTGTCGCCCCGCTATTACGCGGATATCGTCGCACAGGTGATCGAGCAGGGGGCCGACTACGGCCGCAGTGATTACGGCGCGGGAAAAAAGGTGATGGTGGAATTCGTGTCCGCCAACCCCACCGGCCCGATGCACATGGGCAACGCGCGCGGCGGTGCGCTCGGCGATTGTCTGGCGGCGGTGCTGGACGCCGCCGGCTACGAGGTGTGGCGTGAGTTTTATATCAACGACGCGGGTAATCAGATCGATAAATTCGGCTTGTCGCTGGAGGTACGGTATCTGCAGTTGTATCGCGGTGAGG
Source organism: uncultured Eubacteriales bacterium (assembly GCA_964482275.1). Taxonomy (GTDB): domain Bacteria; phylum Bacillota; class Clostridia; order Oscillospirales; family Acutalibacteraceae; genus RGIG3009. The sequence continues at coordinate 15,837 of CAYZXC010000012.1, read as the reverse complement.
ACGCCGTCCCGATGCCGGAGGATGCGTACCACGGCGACGATATCCGTGAGCACGCCAAAGCGTTTGCCGCGATCCACGGGGATGCGTTTGTGAACGCAGACGAACAAGAGCGCCGTGCGGCGTTGGTCGCGTATGCACTGCCGCTGAACATTGAGAAAATGAAAGCCGATATGGCAAAATACCGTATCGTGTACGATCGCTGGTTTACCGAGTCCACCCTGCATACGGATGGCGAGGTCAAGGAAGTCATTGACCTGCTGACCGAGCGCGGGCTGACCTATGAAAAGGACGGCGCGTTGTGGTACAAGGCCGGTGAGTTCGGCGAGAAATATCAGGGCAAAAAGCACGTCAACCGCGACGGTGTCGAGGAAGGCATCAAGGACGAGGTGCTGGTGCGCGCCAACGGCAATCCGACCTATTTTGCGGCGGATATCGCGTATCACCGTAACAAGTTTATGCGCGGCTTCGACACCTGCATCGACGTGTGGGGAGCGGATCACCACGGCCACGTCGCGCGTATGAAGGGCGCAATGGACGCTATCGGGTTGTCGGGGGACAAGCTACAGGTCGTGTTAATGCAGTTGGTGCGCTTGATGCGCGACGGCGAGGTCGTGCGGATGTCCAAGCGTTCCGGTAAGGCCATTCAGCTTGCCGATCTGCTGGACGAGGTGCCGGTGGACGCGGCGCGGTTCTTCTTTAACCTGCGCGAGGCGTCCACACAGATGGATTTTGATCTGGGGCTGGCCATCGAGCAGTCGTCCTCCAATCCGGTGTATTACGTGCAGTACGCACACGCGCGGCTGTGCTCCATCTTCCGCACGGTTGCCGAGGACGGTGTGGCGCTGCAGACACCCGAACAAAAAACGCTGTGCCTGCTCGGTGAACCGGAGGAGCGCGAGCTGATCCGTCATTTGGCGGGGTACGCGGCTCAGGTGGTGACCTGCGCGAAGGAGCAGGATCCCGCCGGTATGACGCGGTACGCACAGGAGCTGGCGACCTTGTTCCACAAGTTCTACAACGCCTGCCGTGTGCGCGGCGTGGAAGCCGATCTGCAGCAGGCGCGTCTGGCGCTGTGCGAGGCGACGCGGATCGCGCTGCACAACGTACTGACGCTCTTAAAGATCGACGCACCGGAAAGTATGTGAAACCGATAAACGGCGCTTGCGACGCGTGTTGCAAGCGCCGTTTTGCAGATCGTGGACAGATTATACCAAAAAAAGACAAACTACACATTGAAGTTTGCCGTGATGTACGATAAAATGAGAATGAGTAAATAGGAGTAGGTGACAGTATGTTAACGTTTGAAACGATCCGGCTCAGAAGTGCACAGCTCGGTGAAGACAGCCTGATCCCTGATATTCAGCCGAAGCACAATGCGCCGTTCTTTATCCCCGACGAGAGTGTGGATGAGAAGCAGAAAAGCAAGATCGGTCTGGGTATGATCAATTCCATCCTGCCGTACAAGATGCAAAACGGATACAGCCGTGAATTGCACGAAAAAGAGTACCGTGCCGCCGTGCTGGAAAACGAGTATCTGAAAGCGGTGTTTTTGCCGGAGCTCGGCGGTCGCTTGTGGTCGCTGTACGACAAGAAAAAGAACTGCGATCTGGTGTATGAGAACGATTGCGTACAGTTTGCCAATCTGGCGCTGCGTAACGCGTGGTTCGCGGGCGGATCGGAATGGAATATCGGTATCAAGGGCCATTCGATGCTCACGTGTGAGCCGCTGTTTACCAAGAAGGTCATCGGCAAGCAGGGCCACGAGATCCTCAAGATGTACGAGTATGAGGAAAAACGCGGGTTGGTATACAGCATCAACGCCTTGCTGGAGCAGGATAAGCTGGTCGTGCGCATCGAGGCGGAAAATCCGTATGATGAGCCGACCTTTATGTACTGGTGGTCCAACATCGCGGCGGCACAGGAGGAAGGAACGCGGATCTTCGTGCCGGCTTCGCAGTCGTACATCACCTCGTACCGCGAGGGCGGTTATCGCATCTCCAAAAAGGATCTTCCGATCATTGACGGCAAGGACGTCAGTGATCCGTTGCACGCCGATACCGCGATCGATTACTTTTACGATATTCCCGAAGCAGCCAACAAGTGGATCGCTTGTCTGGACAAAAACGGACGCGGACTTCTGCATTCGTCCAGTGATACGCTGGTCGGCAGAAAGACCTTCTTATGGGGCAGCCGAAACGGCGGGTTGCACTGGAACCGTTGGTTGACGGACGGTAGAGATTACCTTGAAATTCAAGCGGGTCTTGCCAAGACCCAGTTTGAGCATTTTGAATTCCCCGCTCACGCGAAGGTCGCGTGGCAGGAGGTGTATACCGGCGTTGAGATCGACGATATGTCGGGCAGCTATGCTCAGGTCGCGGCGCGCATCGATGCGTTCCATAAGAATCCCGACTATATGGCGGAGCTGTTTGAGGAAGTATCGAGTGAACAGCCCGTAGTGTACGGTTCGGGCCGCGGGTATCTGGCGGAGCGACTGTCCGGAAAACGGCTGTCGGAGTCCTGCGAATTCCCGTCAGACAGTATCCGTGAATCGGAAACGTATTATCTGAACCTGCTGGACGGCAAGACGGCCGACGGCACGCCCGCCACCGCGTTTACGGCGGATAAGCGGTTTGTGCCGTATATCCAAGCAAAGGCGGAGAAGTCGGCGTTCGATTGGTACACGCTCGGTATTATCGAATACAGTAACGGTGAGTACGAGGCGGCGAAAGACTCGTTTGAGAAGTCGGTCGCCGCCGGCAGAGAGTTTTATAATCTCATCGCGCTCGCGTTGTATCATTCCAATCTGCTCCGCGATCAGCAAACGGCGTTTGAATTGGCGTTCGAGGCGGCAGGGCTGCGTCCGGATTACGCACCGCTGGTCATTTGTATGGGCGAGCTCGCGATCCGCGCAGGCGAATACCGGAAATTCGTGGAGTTCTGTGAGAGCTGCTGTGACGAGATCAAGCAGACCGGCCGCGTGAAGATGTATCTCGGTCAATGCCTGGTGATGCTCGGTGACTACAAGGCCGCTGAACAGTATATCAACGTTGATCTGGTCGTCGCGGACGTGCGCGAAGGCGAGTATGCCATCTCCAACATCTGGGTGATGCTGTACCGCAAGAAAATGGCGGTTGAGGGGAATATCCCTGAGGAGAGCATTACGGATGAGCAGGTCTTGGAGGCCTATCCGATTCCGTATGAGATCGATTTCAGAATGCATTAAGCAAAAAACGCAACAACGCGCCCGATCGTTTGATCGGGCGCGTTGTTTTTATGCCGCAGGGCTGCTACGGTGTTGATTCGGGTTTTATGCGGGGGGGACGTTGTTTTATACCGGCTTGACGTCGAAGGAGTTTGCGATGGCGGTGCGGCCCTCTTCAAGAGAGGCGAACTCGCCGTTTGCCAGCATCTGAACGAGCAGGTTGCCGAGCGCGGTCGCTTCAATGGGGCCGGCATACACGGCTTTGCCGGTGGTCTTGGCGGTCAGCTCGTTTAAGTAGCCGTCCTGACAGCCGCCGCCGACGATGTGCAGGCGGGAATAGGTGCGGCCGGTGATCTGTTCCATCTGGCGAACGGCTTTGCCGTAACACTCCGACAGGCTCAGATAAATGACCTTAGCGACCTCGCCGACCGTTTGCGGGACGGCTTGGTTGGTCTCGGCACACACCGTCTTGACCGTTTCGATCATACTCTTGGGGGCTAAGAACCGCATATCGTCCACGTCCACGACGGAATCGATCTCGGCGGCGCGTGCCATATCGCTGATCTCGCCGAAGCCGTACTGATTGTTCAGCTCGCGCTTGACCGATTGCAGCATCCACAGGCCCATAATGTTTTTGAGGTAGCGGAACCGATAGTTGACACCGCCCTCGTTGGTGAAGTTGAGTTGACGGCTTGCTTCGGTGCAGTTGGGTGCCGCGGCTTCCACGCCGAGCAGCGACCAGGTGCCGGAGCTGATGTACAGAAAATCGTCGTCGTTTGCCGGAACAGCGGCAACAGCCGAGCCGGTATCGTGCGTGGCGGGCAGTACCACTTTGCAGTTGAAGCCGACCTTGGCGGCGATCTCGTCCGTCAATTCGCCGACGACCTCACCGGGAGTCTTGAGCTCGCGGAACAGGCGGCGCGGGAAGCCCAGTTTATCGAGCAACTCGCCGTCCCATTGCTTCGTTTCGGCGTTGACGAGGTTGGAGGTGGTCGCCATCGTATATTCGTTGACCGCCTTACCGGTCAGCAGATAGTTGTAGTATTCGGGCGGCATTAAAAAGTACGCGGCACGGTCAAACGCCGACGGATCGGTCTGCTTGACGCTCATCAGCTGATAGATGGTGTTGTACAGCTGCTTCTGCGTGCCGGCCACGGCGTACAGATCCTGCTCGGAAATACACTCCGAAACGAGCGCGTCCATCCCGTCGGTACGGCTGTCGCGATAGGCAACCGCGTCGCCGATCAGGTTACCCTGCTCGTCCAACAGCACAAAGTCCACGCCCCAGGTGTCGATACCCATGGACAGCGGGATCTTGCCGGCTGCAGCGCAGTTTTTCATGCCCTCCAAAATGCCGTTGAACAGATGCTCGGTGTCCCAGCACAGGTGGCCGTTTTTCTCCACCAGCTTGTTTTCAAAGCGGTGCATTTCTTCCAGTACGATCTTGCCGTTTTCGGTGTGTGCCAGAATATGACGGCCGCTCGACGCGCCGATATCCACGGCCAAATAATAGGTTGCCATTGCCAAAACTCCTTTACCTCAAAGATATCATGCCATCAGTATACCAAACATTCTCAAAAATGGCAAGATGCAGAAAAGTTTTTCATAGGATGTTGACAGCGGTTTGTATAGAGTGTATCATTGTATTAGTACGGTAGTACGCGTGAAAGGAGAGAGGCGCATGGGCTGGATACCGGATCATGGAGCGCCGATCTGTCCGCAGATCTGTGAGCAGGTGTGCGTGCGGATCGCCAAGGGAAGCTTAGAGCCGCATTCCAAGCTGCTGTCGGTGCGGGAGCTGGCGGTGAAGCTCGGTGTTAACCCCAACACGGTGCAGCGCTCGTACGAGCAGCTGGAGCAGCAGGGAGTGCTGTATTCCATACCGGGGACGGGGTGGTACGCGTCGGAGGACACGGCGGCGGCCAAAAACACGGTGGAGCAGCTGATACGCGAGCACACCGCGGCGTATTTCACGGAAATGGAACATCTGGGGTTGGATACGGCAGCGGCGAAACAGGTTGTAAAGGAGTGGGAAGCATGAGTGAATTGTTGCGTCTGGAAAATCTGACGAAGCGGTACGGATCGCTGGTAGCACTGGACAACGTCAGCTTGTCGGTGGAGAGCGGACGGATCGTGGGTCTGCTCGGACCGAACGGGTCCGGTAAGACGACGCTTATTAAGATCCTCAACGGTCTGCTGACGCCGACGGCGGGCACCGCGACCATCTGCGGGCTTGCGCCGGGGGTCAAGACCAAGGAAATGGTGGCGTATCTGCCGGATAACGTGTTTCTGAATTCGTGGATGCGGGTGCGTCAGATCGTGTCGTATTTTGCGGATTTTTATGCAGATTTCCGTCCGGAGCTTGCGTACGCGATGCTGGAAAAGCTGGACATTTCGCCGGACAGGCGGCTCAAGACCTTATCCAAGGGGAACAAGGAAAAGGTATGTCTGATCCTGGTGATGAGCCGCGATGCGCGCTTGTACGTGCTGGATGAACCCATCGCGGGTGTCGATCCCGCCGCCAGAGATTACGTGATCTCGACCATCATCAACAACTACAATCCGGAGGCGACGGTGCTGATCTCCACGCATCTGATCGCGGATATCGAGCAGGTACTGGACGAGGTCGTTTTTATTCATCAGGGACACATTCTTCTGCAAAAGACGGTGGACGAGATCCGCGAAGAAAACGGCAAGAGCGTGGACGAGTTGTTTCGGGAGGTGTTCAAATGGTAAGAAAGCTGTTTCGGCACGAGTGCTTGGCGTTGGGACGGGTACTGCCGCTCGTGCAGGGGATCCTGCTGGTGATCGCACTGTTCACCCGTATTCTTCAGTTCTTTGAGACCGACCATTTTGCCTACGGCATCTTTCTTACCTTGGCGATCGTTTTTCTGGTGATCGCCAACGCTGCCAATCTGGTGGCGCCGCTTATTCTGGGTGTCACGCGGTACTATAAGAACCTGTTTACCGCGGAAGGGTATCTCTCGTTTACGCTGCCGATAACGCCGGCACAGCATATCCTTACTAAGTTATCCGCGACGCTCGTGTTCCAGATCGCGGCGGTCTGTGCGTCGCTGTTGTCTGTGGTGATCGCGACCGCGGGCGAGGTGCTCGGCGAGATCGGGTTGGCGGCACGGTATTTGTTCGGTCACCTGAACACGTTGGCAGAGGGCCATACGGCGCTGTTTGTGATCGAATTGATCGTGCTGAGCGTGGTCGTGTTTCTCTCGCAGCTGCTGTTGTATTACGGCTGTATCTCTATCGGTCAATTATCTCGCAAGAACCGCGTGCTCGCGGCTGTCGGCGTGTATTTTGCGTATTATGTCATCATGCAGATCATCAGCACGGTGTTTACCGTCGTGGTCAGTATGTTCGGCAGTGAAACGGATATCGTAGACTACTCGGTCACCTCACAGGAGGTCATTGCGGCGATCCATATCGCGCTGTGCGGAATGATCGTGTGGACGCTGATCGTGTCGGCGGTGTATTTTCTCGTTTCACACACCATCATACGCAAAAAGCTGAATCTGGAATAAGGGGGGCTGACAATGAAACGGATAGGACAACGAGTGGTAAGCGTGCTTCTGGCGTGTTGCCTGTGTGTCGGCCTCTCCGGCTGCGGTGCGCTGGACGAAGCGCGTGCGCGGCACGCCAAATGGAGCGAGACCGGCAGTGTTTTGCACGGTGAAACGGAATACTTTCTCATCGAGCATTCAGAATATTTGTACCCGTCGATCGACTATCTCGGCAGTCCGCTGCGGGTGACCGAGCCGGACGTGCCGGTGCTGCTGTCTTTCTTTTTACAGGAGCTGCTTTACTGCAGTGCGGACGGTATTTTCCTGGAAAGCTTTGACACCGGATCGCTGTATTGCCGTGCCGACTATTACGACGAGGTATCCCAGAAGCTGCAGAACGGCTTTGAAACGGTCGGGTACTGCTACGACTATTACGTATACGACGAGGAAAGCTACGACTACGAGGAGCGTACTTACCGCCTGACCGATGAGGAAGCGGCCGCTTTGGACGCGGTGCTGGCGACCGGAACGGCGACCGTCATTCCCGCGGTGGCGAATATCGTCTACGATTACGGTGTGGAGCTGATGAGCTGCGACGAGAGTCTGCTGTTTCGGTATTACCTGCTGGATGTGTGCAGTATAGAGGGTGCGTATTACTTGATCGGCTATGACGGACAGCAGGACTGGTCGATAGCCGTCCCGACACGGTATACGGCGGTGTTTGATTCCATGCTGAAAGCACCGCGTGAGCAATATGAAGAAGAACAGTCCTGGTATGAGGACTACTACGAGTACGAATACGAAACGTGAAAAACGGGCTTTCTCCCGCATAGGGGGAAAGCCCGTTTTGTTTCACGGTGAAGATTGAAGAATGAAAAATGGAAGGTGTCGCGCACGGCGCGACGGATTGTAGGCGGCGGGGATTTATCCCCGCCCTACTGAGAGGGTTTGTAGGGAACGGTTTTAACCGTTCCGTTGATATGCGGCGGGAGCAGAGCCCGCGCCCTACGGAACAGATATCAGAGGGCAGATAGCACATGGCAGATAACGGATGTCCAATGACGGGTTTGGGATTGGGTGCGTGATTAGGGAATCTCCCAGTCGTTTGCTTCGCAAATGCCAGCCCCTTTTAGACAAGGGGGCCTTGGTGCGGGCAGGGCGTAAAAGATACGGGAAAACGAATCAAAATGAATTACGGCAAGGAGCGGAGTCCTTTGGGGTAACGGTTTTTGAGTTTGGTCCCCGATACTTTTCCGAAACCGGTGAGGATGCCGCCTGCGGCGACACCGGTAAACCCCGCGGGAGTATCGGCGGTGATTTCCTCACCGCGCAAAAACGCGGGCAGGCGCGGATCGGTCAGACGAAGGTCTAACACACGTCGGCAGGATTCCGCCGTGGCGGACTGAAACGCCGCGTGGCACGGCTCGGCGCGCAGGATGCGCTCCCCGCACAGCTCCGCGACCGGAACACCCGCGCTCAAGATAGTGATGCCGCGCACGGCGGGAAACAACGGCGGCAGCAGATGTACGGTGTTCCCGAACGTGGCAAAGCTGCCGCTTGGGGTATCGGTGAAGCAATCCTCGTACAGCGCACGTCCCAGCGGTGCGGTCGTATCCTTGCGCGGTGGGGCAAACGGTGTGACGGGTGTTGTGCGGTTTCCTTCACGTTTCAACAGGGCGATAAAATGTCCCTCGCCGCCGTCACACGGGAAAATGCGGCGGCACGCGGTGGTATCGACGGTTTTGGCAAAGGCGTGCAGTTCAGGATCCAAGAACGAAAGAACGCGGTCGGAATCGAACGCCGGTCTGCCGAACGCAACCTCAATGGCTTGCAGGGTGAAATCGGGGTGGTCGTGCAGAAATCGAATGACCGCGCACTCGTTTTCCTCCGGTGCAAAGGTGCAGGTGGAGATCACAAGCCGACCGCCGGGACGGACACAGCGTGCCGCGTTATCCAGAATACCGCGACTGCGCTCGGCACACAAGCGGACGGTGTCCTCGCTCCAATCGGCGATTGCATCGGGTTCCTTACGGAACATGCCTTCGCCGGAGCAGGGGACGTCGGCGAGCACCGCGTCAAACCAATCCGGTAAGCCTTCGGCGAGCCGCGCGGTATCTCCACACGAGACGACGCCGTTACGTACGCCGCAACGCTCGATGTTTTGTAACAGGATGCGGGCGCGGGCGGGGACGTATTCGTTTGCCCATAACAACCCGTTGCCCTGCAACGCGGCGGCGATCTGGGTGGATTTACCGCCGGGGGCGGCGCACAGATCCAGCACCCGCTCACCGGGGACGGGTGCTAACACCGTGACCGCGGACATGGCGGAGGGTTCCTGCACGTAGTACGCGCCCGCGTGATGAAGCGGGTCCGCGCCCGCGCGAAACTCCGCCGCGGTGGCACCGCCGTTCGGCGAGAACGGAACGGCCGCCACCTCGAACGGCAGCAGCCGCCACAGCGTGTCAGCAGAGAGTTTCAAGGTGTTGGCGCGGATGCCGCGCGTGGTGAGCGGTTGTTTCCACGCGTCAAAGAGCGCCGCGTACTCGGTACCGAGCAGGCGGCGCATCCGTGATTCAAAAAGAGGGGGAAGGATCATTCGGCATCCTCCGATCCCTTACGGGCGCGGGCACGAACCGATCGCTTCGGCTTGTGCGCCGCTACGTCTTCCGTGTCTGACGTTTCAAAATAGGTGGGGGTGAGCCGATCGGCCTCGGCAAGCTTTTGTATCCGACGGTCGGTGTGGTAGTCCCACCAGATCGGCAACATAAACAGCGGGATCAGGGCGGGGGACATGTGACGGTAGATGGCGCGCCACAGCGAAATGCCGGCGTTACCGTTCGTCGTGACCGTGACGGGAAACGCCTCCTTCAGTTGGAACGCGAGGATCACGAAAAACGCGCTTGCCGCCGCGGCAAGCACCAACGGGAACACCTTGCCGCGAGGTAGGGCGAAAAATAAGACGACGGCGAGAAGCATCAGGGCGGCGGCAACGATGAGAAGGACGGGATCAAACAGGTCCACCGAACCTCCCACGTAAATACCGATGACCGCCATAATTTGAACGGCGGTGGTAAGCACCAGTATCAGCCACACCAGCACACGGCAAACGGACAGGAATATGCGCATAAACGGTCGACTCCTTTATAAACGATTCAAGCAGTATCAGTGTAGCATAAAACCCGCCGTTTGTAAACACCGATAAAAAAGGCTTGATTTTTTTAAAAAACCGTGCTATACTACTAAACGATGATAGAAATTTAGTAAAGGAGTGGGGCGACCCGCTCCTTTGCGTTTGTTTGGAGGTGTGCGAATGGCCGGGCAAAAACGGAGCAGTTCGGGCGGAAACGTCGTCGCCGTGTGCCGCGCGCTCGCTGAGCCGCTCGCCGAGCAGGCGGGCGTGTCGATCTGGGACGTGCGGTTCGTCAAGGAGGGCGCGGATTGGTTCTTGCGCGTCATCATTGACAAGGACGAGGGCGTGACCATCAACGATTGCGTGGAAATGACGCATCTGCTGAATCCGGTGCTGGACAAAGCCGATCCCATCGCGCAGTCGTATTGTCTGGAGGTCATGTCCCCCGGTATTGAACGCGAACTGACGCGGCCGGAGCATTTTGAAGCGTACCTTGGGTTGCCGGTTACGGTCAAGCTGTATCGGCCGAACGAAAACGGTCAGCGCGAATTTGTGGGACTGCTGCTTAGCAGTGCCGACGACGCTCTCGTCATCGAGGACGAGGACGAACAACAACGGACATTCTCCCGCAAGGAGGTCGCGGCGGTACACGCCGTGGACTTGTGGGATGACGATAGCATAATGGAGGAATGACGGAAAATGGCTAACAACAACGCGGAGTTTTTTGAGGCTTTGAGCCTGCTGGAAAAGGAAAAGGGGATCGACGGCGAGTATCTGCTGGAGAAGATACGTGCCGCCATCGTGCTGGCAGTGAAAAAGGATTACGGCGGAAAAGAAAACATCGTCGTGATCATGGAGCCGTCCACCGGCGAGTTCTCGGTCTCGTTGCGCAAGACGGTCGTCGAAGAAGTGCTGGATCCCGATGAGGAAATGCTGCCGGAGGAAGCCGTGCGGTATTCCAAGAAAGCAAAGGTCGGCGACGTGGTGGAGATCAAGCTCGAAACCAAGCAGTTCGGCCGTATCGCGGCACAGACCGCCAAGCACGTGATCCGTCAGGGTATCCGCGAGGCGGAGCGCGGACAGAAATTCTTAGAGTTCCAGCGTCACAACCAAGAACTGGTGACGGCGCTCGTCACCCGCGTGGATCCCAAGACCGGTGCCGCGACCGTGGAGATCGGCAAGTCCGAAGCGGTACTGCCCAAAGCAGAGCAGGTCGGCGACGAGGTGCTCCGTGAGGGTATGCGCGTGAAGGTGTACGTCGTGGACGTTAAGGACGGCGAGAAGGGCCCCCGCGTGCTGATCTCCCGCACGCATCCGGGGCTTGTCAAGCGGTTGTTTGAGATGCAGGTGCCGGAGATCTTCGACGGTACGGTCGAGATCAAGGCGGTGTCCCGTGAGGCGGGCTCCCGCACCAAACTCGCGGTGCTCGCACACGATGAGAACGTGGACGCTGTCGGTGCCTGTATCGGTGCGAAGGGCGCCCGTGTTGCCGAGATCGTGGAAGAGCTCGGCGGCGAAAAGATCGATATCATCGAATACAGCGAAGAGCCGGAGAAATTCATTGCCGCCGCGCTGGCACCCGCGAAGGTCGTCAGCGTCGAGGTAGATCCGGAGGGCGTGAAGGCGTGCCGTGCAACGGTGCCGGACGCGCAGCTGTCGCTGGCCATCGGCAACAAGGGTCAGAACGCGCGCCTTGCCGCGAAGCTGACCGGCTGGAAGATCGATATCCGCCCCGAAAGCGGATTCTACGGCGAAGACGAGGAGTAATATACGCGCCTTGCGATGATAACAAACCGCAAAGCAACGAAAACCCGCCGTTTGAGGCGGGCTCAAGTGCGTCAGTTGTGGTTAAGAAAAGGAAGGACAACGTATGCAGCAAAAGCGGGTGCCGCTTCGCAAATGTACCGGATGCGGTGAGATGAAACCGAAAAAGGAATTGGTGCGGATCGTCAAGGATCCCGAAGGGGCGATCTCGCTGGATCGCACCGGCAAAAAAGCGGGTCGCGGCGCATACATTTGTCCCGATGAGGCATGTCTGATTGCAGCGCGCAAGGCGCGGCGGTTGGAGAAAGCGTTTTCCTGTCAGATCCCCGATGCCGTGTACACACAGCTGGAGGAGGCGTTACAGACGGATGACGGCTGATAAACTCACGGGGTTGCTCGGCATGTGCCGCCGCTCCGGACGCCTGGTGACCGGCTTCGACGCGGTCGTCGGGCTGTGCAGTGCCGATAAGGCGATGCTGATGATCGCCGGTGATGCCGCCGAGCGCACCGTCAAGGAGCTGCGCTTCCGATTACCCGCGCAGACCGTGTATCGCCTGCCTCTCACCAAGGAGGAAGCGGCACGCGCCATCGGCTCACACAAGCCGGTCGCGGTGCTTGCCACGGCAGATGAGGGCTTCTCGAAAGCCATTTTACAGTATGTAGAGGAGGAATCCCATTATGATGATTAAATATCGCGTCAGCGACGTCGCCAAGGATTTCGGGGTCGCCGGCAAGGAGATCATTGAACTGCTTGCGAAGTTTTCGGATGTCCCGAAAAAGAGCGCGACGGCGCTGGTGGAGGACGAGCTGGATATCGTCTTTGAGCACTATACGCAAAAGCATAATATGGAGAATTTAGACGCCTATTTTGCCGAGGCGGAGCAGCGCCGCGTCGCAAAGGCGGAGGAGCAGGCCGCCGAAGCCCAAAAGGTGGAGGAAGCCAAAAAGGCAGAGGAAAAGCCTGTCGCCGTGCCCGACGAGAACAGTCCGGTCGCGGCGGCGCTGGCGGCGAAGGCCAACGCGCCGAAGAAGGAAAAGGCGAAGCAGCCCGCACCTGCCCGCACGCCCATCGAGCGCCGTACGGTGGATACGCGTTCCGTGCAGCAAAGCATCGGCAACAAGTACGACGAGAAATTTGACGTGATGGCGCAGACCTCCAACCGCGTGCGCGGTGACGGCGGTGCCATCAAGAAGCAGAAGATCAATCAGAAGTCCCAGCAGTATAAGAAGCCGCAGCGCCGCCGCGAGACCGAGGCGGAGCGTCTCAACCGTATCCAGATGGAGCGTAAGCAGAAGCAGATGACCATCACGGTGGGCGAGACCATCACGGTATCCGAGCTGGCGACGCGTCTGAAGGCGACCGTCGCCGAGGTCATCAAGAAGCTGATGGTGCTCGGTATGATGGTGACGGCAAACGAGAAGATCGATTTCGATACCGCGTTCCTGGTGGCGGAGGAATTCCACGCTAAAGTCGAGCGCGAGGTCGTGGTGACCATTGAGGAGCGCATCATCGACGATCACGAGGACGAGGATACCGATCTGCAGCCCCGCGATCCGATCGTGGTCGTGATGGGTCACGTTGACCACGGTAAGACGTCCGTGCTGGACGCCATCCGCAAGACCAAGGTGACCGACGGCGAGGCCGGCGGCATCACCCAGCATATCGGTGCGTACCGCGCGAAGATCCAGGGGCAGTCCATCACGTTTCTGGATACCCCCGGTCACGCGGCGTTTACCTCCATGCGTGCCCGCGGTGCGCAGGTGACCGATATCGCGATCCTGGTCGTGGCCGCCGACGACGGTATTATGCCGCAGACCATTGAAGCGATCAATCACGCGAAAGCCGCCGGTGTGTCCATCATCGTGGCGATCAATAAAATGGATAAGCCTACCGCCAACCCCGACAAGGTCATGCAGCAGCTCACCGAATATGAGCTGGTGCCTGAGGAATGGGGCGGTGACGTGATCTGCGTGCCGGTATCGGCGCTGACCGGTAACGGCATCGACAAGCTGCTTGAATCGGTGCTGTTGGTCGCGGAGATCAAGGAACTCAAAGCGAACCCCGACCGCGCCGCAAAGGGTACGGTCATTGAAGCGCGTCTGGATAAGGGCCGCGGCCCGATCGCGACGCTGCTCGTACAGAACGGCACCCTGCACGCGGGCGACATCGTGGTCGCGGGTACGGCGGTCGGCCGTGTGCGTGCGATGGTGGACGACTGCGGACGCAAGGTCACGGTTGCCGGGCCGTCGGTGCCGGTCGAGATCATGGGTCTTGCCGAAGTGCCGACCGCGGGTGACGTGTTCAACGCGGTGTCGGATGAGCGTTTAGCGCGTGAGCTCGTTGAGCAGCGCAAGCAGTCCGCCAAGGAAGAGCAGTTCAAGCAGTACCAGAAGGTCACGCTGGATAATCTGTTCGACCAGATGCACGCGAACGATATGAAGGAGCTGAACATCATCGTCAAGGCGGACGTTCAGGGCTCTGTTGAGGCGTTGCGTCAGTCGATCGAAAAGCTCAGCAACGAGGAAGTGCGCGTGCGCGTGATCCACGGTGCGGTGGGTGCCATCAGCGAAAGCGATATCATGCTTGCGCAGGCGTCCAAGGCCATCGTGGTCGGCTTTAACGTCCGCCCCGAACCGCTGGCACAGGTTGCCGCGGAGCAGGCCGAGGTGGATATGCGGATGTACCGCATCATCTACGATTGCCTGGACGAGATCGAGGCCGCGATGAAGGGTATGCTCGCGCCCAAGACGCGCGAGGTCCTGCACGGCCGTGCGGAGGTGCGCCAGGTCTATCGCATTACCGGTGTCGGTTTGGTCGCCGGTTGCTACGTGCTGGACGGCAAGGTGTACCGCAACGATCTGCTGCGCATCGTGCGTGACGGCATCATCATCGGTGACGATAAGATGATCTCGCTTAAGCGCTTTAAGGATGACCAGCGTGAAGTCGCTCAAGGCTATGAATGCGGTATCGGTCTGGAGAAATTTACCGATATCCAAGAGGGCGATATTTACGAAACCTATATCATTGAGGAATATCGGGATTAAGTAAGAGTCCCGACAAAGGAGGGACAGTATGGGAAGCTATCGTATGGATCGCACCGGCGAGGATATTATGCGGGAACTGACGGCGATCTTACGCACCGTGAAGGATCCGCGCGTGACGGGGCTTATCAGCATCGTGCGTGCGGATGTGACGCGGGATATGTCCTACGCAACGGTATATATCAGTTCGATGGACGGCATCGAAGCCGCTAAAACGGCGGTCAAGGGGTTGACCTCTGCCGCCGGGTATATGCGGCGGGAATTGGGGCTGGCGCTTAAATTGCGTCACGTGCCGGAGCTGCGGTTCGTGGCGGACGATTCCATCGCGTACAGCTCGCATATTGCCGAACAGCTGAATCGGTTGGGAGCCGAAAAACAGGAAACGGAGAAAGCGGATGAGTAAGCGCGTTACCGTAAACGAAGCGGCGGCGATGCTCACCGCCGCCGACCGCGTTCTGATCTTGATCCATCAGTTTCCCGATGGGGATACCATCGGGTCGGGGTTTGCGCTGTGCCACGCACTGCAGTCGCTTGGTAAGACTGCCCGCGTTGTCTGCCACGACGCGATTCCGGAAAAATATAACTATATGGTGAGCGCCGTGCCGCAGCCGGATTTTGAGCCGGAGTTTGTCTGCGCGGTGGATGTCGCGGATGCTAAGCTGCTGGGTGAATCGCTGCAGCCGTATGCGGATAAAGTGGAATTGTGTATCGATCACCACGGCTCGCATCGGGAGTTTGAACAGCATCTGCTGCTCGACGCGTCAATGGGCGCGAACGCGATGATCATGCTGCAGGTGATCGAAGCGATGGGGGTCACCGTCGATCAGACGATCGCGGATTGCCTGTACACCGGCATCGCCACCGATACCGGTTGCTTCAAGTACAGCAACACCACCCCGCTGACGCACCGTATGGCGGCGCAGTTGATGGAGGCGGGTGCGCAGGCCGAGCCGATCAACCGCGCGATGTTTGATATCAAATCCCGCGCACGGATGCAGCTCGAAAAGCTCGCTTTGCAGTCGATCTCGTTTTATGACAACGACCGCTGTGCGGTCATGTGCGTCACCACTGATATGATCCGCGAGAGCGGTGCCGAGGAAAACGATATGGAGGGCTTGTCCCCGCTGACACGGCAGATCGAGGGTGTCTGGGTCGGCGTGATGCTGCGCGAAAAGGCGGACGGT
>CAYZXC010000011.1:0-20683 GCA_964482275.1 uncultured Eubacteriales bacterium | reverse complement strand
TTTGTTGTGGATTGATTTTTTTACTAAAATATGGTATGGTACAATATATATGCGAGGGAGGTGGGAATTTGGAGATCATCATCAACGGCAAGCGTGTCCGATACATCGATCAAGGCAACGGCAAACACACCGTTTTACTGTTGCACGGTTGGGGTGTGGATGGCAGTCTGTATCATCTGCTGACCGATCATTTATCCGCCTATTGCCGCGTACTTGTTCCCGACCTTCCGGGCTTCGGCGGCTCCGAGGAACCCGACCGTCCCTACACACCCGCGGATTTTGCCGATTTTGTGCTGGCCTTTACCAAAGCCCTCGGTGTAACCGAGGTGATCGGTATGGGCCACTCCAACGGCGGTCGTGTTCTGATCGAGCTACTCGCGCGGGATCATTGTCCGCTCACCGTTAAAAAAGCGATCCTGCTGGATTCCGCCGGCATTCCCGCAAAGCATTCCCTTTCCTATTACCTGCGCGTGTATACCTTTAAGTGTATTAAGCACGTCGCCGTATTGCCGGGTATCCGCTCGTTGTTCCCAAATGCAGTGGAAAAGGCACAAAAACGGTTCGGCTCTGCAGATTATAAGCAAGCAAGTTCCGTAATGCGGCAAAGTATGGTAATAGCACTGAGAACCGATGTAACACCGCTTTTATCCCGCATTCGCGTTCCCACCCTGCTGATCTGGGGCAAGGACGATACCGCCACTCCCCTGCGTGACGCAAAGATCATGGAACAGCACATCCCCGATGCCGGATTGGTGGTACTCGCCGGTGGACATTATGCGTTCGCCGAAAGCTTTGGGCAGTGCCGTCGGGTGTTAGATTCCTTTTTGCGAGGAGAGTAAACCATGAACATTGCTAAACTTGTTATGCTTGTTTTTGCGGCGTTGAACTTTGTGCTGCAGGCGATCTATTTCACCCATATGCTACAGCTCAATTCCTACCGTCCGGAGCGCTACCGTAAATGGTGCACCGACAACGATAAAAAGATCGTACAGGTACGCACCATGCTGCCGGCGGTGCTCATCCCCACCATGTTCCTGCCGGAATTGTACTGTTATATCCTCAGTGCTGCCATTTTATTAGTCACGGCACTGTTGAACGTTCCAAAAAAAGCAAAAAAACCGCTGGTCGTCACGGCGCGTGTCAAGCGGTTGTTCGTGACGGAGTTTATACTGATGGCTGCGATACTGATCGGCTGTTATTTCTTATCGCACCTTCGTGCCGTCGGCATTGCGTGTGTGCTGTCGCTCACCATATTTCTGTGGGTAGGGGTTGCGAACTATATCAACCTACCCCTTGAAAAAGCAATCGCCAACCGCTATGTACGGGATGCAAGGCATCGGCTGGATCAGCGTCCAGACCTAACTGTTATCGGTATCACCGGCAGCTACGGCAAGACGAGCACCAAGAATTTTCTGCACGCGCTGTTATCGGTACGGTATAATGTACTGATGACGCCGGAAAGCTACAACACCACCATGGGTGTCGTGCGTACCGTCCGAGAACGGTTGCGTCCCTCACATCAGATATTTATCGCCGAAATGGGCGCCAAAAACATTGGCGATATTAAGGAAATATGCGATCTGGTTTCCCCGACTTACGGCGTTATCACCTCCATCGGGGAACAACATCTGGAAACCTTTAAGACCGTCGACAACATTATTGCCACCAAATTTGAGTTGGCGGATTCGCTTCCGGCGAACGGCTGCCTGTTTGCCTGCGGGGATAATGCGCACATTCAAAACCGCCTTGGCCAAAAGCAGCCGCTCTGCCCCGCCGTACTGTACGGCATAGAAAACGGTGAGGTTCGTATCACCGATCTGCAGGTGTCGCTTGCTGGTTCATCCTTTACAGTTGCCATCGGTGAAGAACGGCAGCCCTTCACCACAAAGCTGCTTGGGGCACACAACATTCAGAATTTAGCAGGCTGTATCGCGGTGGCACACCGTTTGGGGATCCCGCTCAGTGAGATGGTATACGCCGTGCGGCTTCTGAAACCGGTTGAACATCGACTGCAGTTGCTGCCCAACGGATATATTGACGATGCGTACAATTCCAACCCCGCCGGTTTCCGCGGCGCGTTGGACGTATTAAAGCAATTCGACGCACAGCGCGTGCTGGTCACCCCCGGTATGGTCGAGCTCGGCGAACGGCAGGATGCACTCAACCGTGAGCTTGGTGCCTACGCCGCCGACTGTTGTGACTTTGCGGTGTTGGTTGGCTTAAAGCAAGCGCCACCACTCAAAGAGGGGTTGCTTTCCGCCGGGTTCCCGGAGGAGCGGATCATGATCGTATCCACCCTGAACGAGGGGTTGGCACTGTTGGCACAGACTCCCTCTAAGGGTGCACGCATCGTGTTGTTGGAAAACGACTTACCGGATAATTTTTGAGAGGTGTTTTGTAATGAAAACCAGAGTAGCCGTACTCTTCGGCGGACGCAGTGTGGAGCATGAGGTATCGATCATTACGGGTATTCAGGCGTTTTGCGCACTGAACCGTGACAAGTACGATCCCATCCCGCTGTATATTTCTAAGGACAATCGCTTTTATACCGGCGAGGCGCTTGGCAAGATCGAAACATATCGCGATATGAAAGCCTGTATGGCCGCCGCCACACAAGTACTGTTGGTGCCGTCGGCAAACGGCGTGGATATGATACGGTATCCCGCCAAAAAATTCGGAAATAACCTGATCGGCTCGTTTGAGGTCGCCCTACCTGCCGTGCACGGCACAAATGTTGAGGACGGCACGCTGATGGGTATGCTGGAAATGCTAAACGTCCCCTATGCCTCCTGCGATATCATGTCTTCGGCTATCGGCATGGATAAATATTTGATGAAGGCGGCTCTTAACCACGCCGGCGTGCCGGTACTGCCCGCGCTTTCTTTCTCCGGTAAGGAATATGCGCAGAACAGTGACGCAGTCGCGGATCGCATTGAAGCGGGACTCGGCTATCCGGTCATTGTCAAGCCGGTCAACTTAGGGTCATCGGTCGGTATCTCCCGTGCAGACAACCGCGACAAGCTGATCGCCGCACTCGACGATGCATTTGGGTTTGCCGCCCGCGCCTTAGTGGAACGCGCCGTCACGCCGCTGCGCGAGATCAACTGTGCAGTGCTGGGGGATGCGGATGAGGCGCGCGCCTCCGTGTGCGAGGAGCCGGTCAACAGCGATGAGATCTTAAGCTATCGCGACAAGTATTTGAGCGGCGGCAAAGGCTCGAAATCAGGAAAATCCGGCGGCATGTCGGATCTCAAACGCCGCTGTCCCGCTGATATTCCCGACGAGATGGCGAGAACCGTACAGGAGTTGGCTGTCAAGACGTTCCGCACACTTGGGTGCTCCGGCGTGGCGCGTATTGATTTCCTCAACAATCCCGAAACCGGAGAGCTGTGGGTCAACGAGATCAACACCATTCCCGGTTCGCTTTCCTTTTATCTGTGGGAGGCCGCCGGCTTACCGTTTGATAAGCTGCTCGACGAGATGATCTCCTTAGCATTTAAGAGGCATCGCGATCGCG
Source organism: uncultured Eubacteriales bacterium (assembly GCA_964482275.1). Taxonomy (GTDB): domain Bacteria; phylum Bacillota; class Clostridia; order Oscillospirales; family Acutalibacteraceae; genus RGIG3009. Next base: position 17,166 of record CAYZXC010000011.1, on the reverse strand, counting down.
ACGCACTGAATTTTGATTATGACACCAACATTCTCTCCGCAGTATCGCTCGGCGGCGCTAAAGGAAGTAAACAATAGAGGAAAACGCCCGCGCAATTTGCGCGGGCGTTCTTATGCGTTGCACTCCTCAACGATATAGTCGATACCGGCAATTTGCTCCGCGGCGTGCAGTGCTCCATCCGGAATCGTAAAAGCCTTGATCAACAACAGAATACCGACGTGTCCGGCGGCATTACTTTTCGGCGCGATCACATCGACACTGACCGTTGTTTCGAACAAAGCACGTAGTTCGCGCACAATATGTCCGGTTCGGCTGGTATCGGATATCTCCACATACAGGTTGATGACCGTCTTGCGTTTTTCTTCAAAATGGCCTAAGATAGGGACAACGACCACACACAGCAAGGTGGCGACGATCGCACCGATGTAAAAGCCGTAGCCGATCGCGATACCAATGGTCGCCGTCGCCCACAGACCCGCCGCCGTAGTAAGTCCCGTAACGACGGTACGGTTACGCACCAGAATCATGCCGACGCCCAGAAAGCCGATACCCGACACGACCTGCGCGGAAATACGGAAGGCATCTCCACCGGTGCCGAGCACCTGCACCGCAAACAAGCCGGTCAGCGAGGTGATGGCGGAACCGACACATACCAAAATATGAGTCCGCATACCGGCGGCACGGCCGTGACGACCGCGTTCACTGCCGATCACACCGCCAAGCAACGCCGCCAAAAAGATACGAATCAGTACCGAGTACACATTGAATTCCTGCAATAATTTCAAAATAAACATGTTGCACTCTCCTTTTTTGTGATAAAAAAGCAAAAAAGAGGAAAAAAGCAGATGACACGTCTCGCTTTTTTCGCTCTTGTTCTCTTGTAATCAGTATACCATATGTTTCCAAAAAGTCAAGTATGAAAAACTGCTTGACTTTTCGCAAAAACAAGCATACAATAGCGACTTGGAAAAGAGGCATCATCGATCATGGACATTTTATTAAGTATTGCAATCGCACTGTTTGTCGGGCTGTTATTCACCCGCATCATCAAGCCGTTCGGGCTTCCCGCGGTCACCGGCTATCTGATCGCCGGCGTGCTCGTCGGCCCATATGGGCTTGGTGCACTGGGTAACTGGTTGGGTGTGGAAGGACTGGGCTTTACCTCTATGCCGTACATCGAGCACTTTGGTGTTATTTCCGATGTCGCACTGGGCTTTATCGCCTTCTCCATCGGCAATGAATTCCGGCTATCGCAGTTAAAAAAGATCGGTAAGCAGGCAACCGTGATCGGCATTGTGCAAGCGCTTGTCGCAGCCGTGTTTGTGGACATTGCATTATGCGTGCTGAGCCTGATACTTGGCGAAGAAGTGCTGCCCATGAGCGTTGCTATCACACTGGGCGCCGTGGCAACGGCTACCGCACCAGCAGCTACCCTCATGGTCGTTCGCCAGTACAAAGCCAAGGGCAAGCTCACAGACATTCTGCTGCCCGTCGTTGCGCTGGACGACGCGGTCGGTTTGATCGTCTTTGCTGTGTCGTTCGGCATCGCCAAGGGTATGGTCAGCGGCCACGTGGATGTGTTCTCCATCATCATCAATCCGCTCATTGAGATCGTCGCATCGCTTCTTCTCGGAACCGTTATGGGCTTTTTATTCTCGGAGACAGAAAAGCATTTCCACTCCCGCAGCAAGCGGTTGTCCGTATCTGTGACCTTTGTCATCCTAACGGTGGCGATCACCATGATCCGGATCCCGATCGGCCCGGTCACCATCAGCACCTCTTCCCTGCTATCCTGCATGATGCTCGGCACCATCTTCTGCAACGTGTGCGAATCGTCGGAGGAACTGATGGACCGTGTAGATCGCTGGACGACACCGCTCTTCGTGCTGTTCTTCGTCATCAGCGGCGCGGAGCTGGAGCTGAGTGTGTTTACGCAGTTATCCATCGTGGGTATCGGCGTGGTATTTATCGTGTTCCGCTCACTCGGTAAGATGATCGGCAGCAGTCTCAGCGCCAAGGCGTGCGGATGCGATGAAAGCATCGTGAAATACCTCGGCATCACGTTGCTTCCGCAAGCCGGTGTAGCTCTCGGCATGTCGGTCACCGCCATGCAGCTCGGCGATAAAGAGGGTTCGCTGGTACGCAACATCGTGCTGTTCGCCGTACTGATCTATGAACTGGTTGGACCGCTGCTCACCAAGATGGCACTGACCAAAGCCGGTGAGATCATCCCCGAACATCGCCGCTCCGCCAAACAGCTTAATGCTGATCGCACAAAATAACAGCCCTTGTCACAAAGAGCCGCGGTACATTTGTACCGCGGCTCTTTCAATTATGGAAGATCGTAAAAGATTTTCGGTTCGTCCTTCACAAGCAGTAACTGCCCGATCAGCTGCTTAGTGGTTTCGTAATAGCGATGCACCGCATTTTCTTGATAATACGGGTTCGGATAGGACGGTCGTTCAGAGCTCGCCACCTTGTTCATCGCGGATGAAATGGCCTCTTTAGTGCACACAACATCAATCACGCTCTCACCGCGTACTCTTCCCTTTTGGCGGTCACCGATGTTGATCGTATACACACCCAGCGAGGGCGCTTCGATGATCCCGGAAGAGGAATTCCCTATCAAGCACACCGAGTGCTTGACCATGTACTGATATGAATCGGTATTAACATTTTCAAAATATCGGCAACTGCCTTTGTGTGAGTCCACATAGTTTTTAACAGCTGCGCGGATATGCTCAGAGTGTGTATCAGCATTACTGCCGAGGAACACGAACTGATACCGATCGGAATATTCGTCAATTGCATCAAGCAAGGCGTGGATCTGCGCGACGGGATCGGCTGCAGACAGGGTCTCCGGGTGGAACAGGACAACAAAATACCCTTTTTCCGGTAGTTCTTTGATGGCCGACTGCACGTTATCCTCGTTGATCTGCGTGCAGTTAAACGCACCCAGGGCACCTAAATTGAATACACGATCCGGTGCCTCGCCGAGCTGAATAATACGATTGCGGTATTCTTCCGTAGAAGCGAAATGATACAGACTCATCTTGGTGATGGCATGACGGATGAATTCATCATAGTTCGCGAAGGTCGCCTCACCGCCGTGAATGTGTAAAATCGGAATTTTATGAATAGCTGCCGCTTCGGCAACCGACAGCACCTCGTAGCGGTCACCGAGTATAATCAACAGATCATACCGATTGTTTTCAAAAAATTCACCGAACTTTTCAAGGGCGATGGCCATGCTTTTTATCACCGCGCTGTCAGAGGACGAGTCCAAATGCAGGTCGATCTCACAGTCGATCTTAAAATTATCCTTCCGGATCAGATCTACTGCGTGTCCGTACCGATGATCCAGCAGGGCACCGGTAACCAACACCGAGAATTCAATGCTGTCGTCCGCATCCAACAACTCCAGATAATGGCGCAAAATGCCGTAGTCCGCGCGCGATCCGGTGGCAAACGCAATTTTAGTTTTCGCCATGTGCTTCTCTCTCCTCTTTCACCAGCAAACACGCAAATTTGTAATCCATTTCATCGTCAATATCAACAGACGAGCGCTTGTCCATAATATACGCCAGTGATCTGGCTCCGAAAAAGTGCTTTTGCTCTAAGTAGGCCCTCGGTTTGGCGATAAAGATGGCTCCATTAGGAGAATAGTCTGCATACGCCTGCCGCTTATAATTCGAAAAATCGGTATCGAAATGCTTTAAGCTGTGATCCTCTTCAATCGGTCGTACAAGCAAATGATTATGATCGGCCGGGGCAACTGATACCAAAAAATCATATGTATCCATACCGTGCTCAAACTGTTCCGCGGCTTCCTTGACGTGGCAAGCACGACGCATCGGAGAGGTGGGTTGGAGCAGCATGAAGTAATCATACGTTTCTTCCACACGCGCTAACACATCGCGTATGACCATATAAGAGCTGGCATTATCGTTCGACAACTCCTCACCACGCATCATCACCTGCGCACCGTATTGCCGTGAAATGTCCGCGTATTTCTCCGAATCGGTAGACACGATAACGCGGTCAAACAATTCGCTTTGCAAAGCCGCTTCAATCGAATAGGCAATCAACGGTTTTCCGCCGATATCAATAATATTTTTGTCTTTGAGTCCCTTGGAACCGGAGCGTGCCGTAATAATCGCCAAACGTTTCATACCTATCTCCTTAACCACAACTGAAAGTCAAAGCCGACAGCCTCGATGAGTTCATCCTCGGCAAAATCCCGCTCTGCCGTTTGGCCGATAAGCCGATCCCAGCACAGAGGACTGATACCGTTGCCGGGACGCTTGCAGGTTAGATTTTCCTCTGTGAATATCTCCCCCTGCTTGATAGCCCGTGCAGCAATAATGGATTTGCGTGCCACGATCTTGTTCTTATCTTCAGAAGCGGTCACGATCTTTTTTCCGCCGCCCATCATGACCTCAATACGCCGCACATTCTCACACAAGGCCGTCAGCTCCTCCGGAGTAGCAGAAGCTTTATGGTCGGGGCCGGGCATATCCTTGTCTAAGGTGAAATGCTTTTCAATCAGTTCGATATCCAGCATCGCCGCTCCGACGGCCGCCACATAACCGACTGAATGATCGGAAAACCCGATCCTCATATCGGGGAATTCCTTGTGGAGATCGGCAATCGCTGTCAGGTTGATATCCTGATCGGGCGTCGGATACTCAGTGTTACAGTGCAGTAAAATAATCCGATCACGGGGAGTTCCGGCTTCTTCCAGAATGTTGATACAAGTCCTCATTTCCTCGACCGTCGCCATACCGGAGGACAAAATGATGAGCTTGTCCTCACACTTTAGCGATCCGATCTTTCTCAAATAAGGCAGATTGGTGACCTCGCCGGACGGGATTTTCCACATAGACTGTCCCTGTTCGTGCAAAAACTCAACAGAGCCGATGTCAAAGGGCGTGGAGAACACCGTCAATCCGAGGCTTTTCGCATAATCACGCAACGCAATAAAATCGTCATGTGACAGTTCCAGCTTTTTCGTCATTTCCAGTTGCGAGTCGGCAGTTCCCGTGGTTTCCTTTTGGTACTCCGCCTTAGGAGCATACCGCGAGATCAACGCCTCAGAGTTAAAGGTTTGAAACTTAACCGCATCCGCCCCGCATTCCTTGGCACGCTTAACCATTTCCGCCGCAAGCTCACGGCTTCCGTTGTGATTACAGCCGATCTCGGCAACTATCATAATGCGTTTCATGCTTTACTCCTTAATGTGATATCTTTCGCAGGGACACCCACAACGGTCATACCGTCCGGCACATCGCGCACGACGACGGCACCGGCACCGACGGTAGACCATTCCCCGACCGTCAGCTGACCACTCACGACAGAACAACTTCCGACAAACGCGCCGTTTTTTACGACGACATCACCGTTCAGCACCGAGTTTGTGGACAGGTTGACGTGATCCTGAACACAGGCTCCGTGCTCTACTAATGCTTTCGTATTAATGATGCAGTTGTTGCCGATCTTGGCGCAACTGTTTACGATCGCCATTTTCCCGATAAAGCAGCTGATACCGACCTCTGCATGCTCGGAAATGATAGCCGTATGATCGATGACATTGATCATACGCAGGTTCCGTTCCTTCAAACGGTCGTACCATTTCTGGCGTTCCTTATTGTTGCCGATCGAAATGAAATAAAAATATTTCTCCGGTTCGGCAATATCGTCAAGACTGTTTCCGAGTATTTGGTAACCCAAATGCTCACCCTTCGGTTTATATTCGTCTAAAAAGCCAACCATTTTAAAATTAAACTTGTCCACCGAGTCTAACACCGATTTGGCGTAACCGCCGGCACCGATCAAAATAAGTTTTTCCATACGCTATCACCACAACAAATTTCTATTTTTCTATTATCATGTGCCAAAGGATGCATCGTCATTCATGTCTTGATCGTTTGTAATAATGCGTGGAACTCCTCCATGGTAACAGGGCAGAAAACACACTGTTTCGATTGGGATTGGTTGATTTTTTCGCATAACACGTTCATGGCTTCCGTAAGGGCCGAATTTTGATGTGCCATCATGCGATATAACAAGATTGACGGACAGGATGACACCTGCAGATCATCAAATAAATATGTTGAAAATAACGCCGTTGAATTGACCGTCATCAGCACAGAGGGTGAGCAAAGTTGTTGTAACACCATGACTTCATACGGCATTTTTGTTTTTAGAATATCGTAGTTTCGCCATTCGTTTTCCGCAATAGAACGCGGGTGCATTTTGACAATGATCGGCGTATGCAACAACTCATGTGCGGCGCGTAACGCCTGTTTTTCTCGTTCTAAATCGGCGCCGCCCACATCCTGAGCATTGGGTTGTTCAAAATACAAAAGCCCCTCATTGATGCGCAGATCCTCATGCACAGGCCAAATGGCGCATAATGCTTCACGGCGCTTGCAGCACGCTGCTTCGCTTTGTTCGATCGGGCACAATTCGTAACGGCGATTTGCCACCATAAAGTCCGGCTTATAAGCATATACACGCTTTACTTCGTCCAACGCAGTTGCCCGACCGGTCAGCCATAGCAGTCTACCAACAAAATCTTTCGGCTGATAGATTCCTTCCCGAATATATGTGCCGACGCCATCGTCGCCAAAGGAAAACTCACAATGCAACCCCCGCCGCTTGTACGCTTTTATAAGATATGCCAAGTTCAAAAAATCCAAAGCAAAGCACACAAAATGCGTAAAAGCCGTTTGGTAAGCAAGTTGTCTCATCAGCTTGGACGGCACAAAGGCACCGGCCAATCGCTTTAAGCGATTGAGCTTTGTTTTGTTATTGCTGTCGAACAACAAAACGGTATCGAACACGCCTGTTGAATCAATACGTTCCAATAGATCTTGGTCCACATCAAAGTGATTCATAACGATCAGCACAGACGGTTGATCGGCAAACATGCCGCTTTGCATCGTTATCGCGGCTGCAATATGAAAAGGGGTGGCACACAGATATCCAATCATCAGTTTTGCTCCTCTTTTTGCATGGACTGTACACATACGCCGGCAATGAACCAGAAAAACGCTTGAATAAAATTCGCGCCCATCAACACAAAATTGGTTTCAAAAACATTATTGACCAGTATCATGAGCACCACGGGAAAAGAAAGGCTGAACAGCTCATACGCCTTGGTATCCGTTGAACGTTTGCGTGTGAGCAGTGTACCGCCCGCAAATCGAAACGCTTTTACGACACACAGCAGCAGAAAAACCAGCAACGGTAACAGTGCCAAAAGACCGCCGTTAACAAGCACCTGTAAATATCCGTTATGCAAATTACCGTTGGCATAGCGTACGTAGGTCAGTTGATCCTCGGAAAAAGTTTTGCCGTTTGAAACCTGACTTTCTAAATAAGCAAGGGGATTGTTGACGCCAACGATCAACCGCTCACCCTCAAGCAATTCCAAGTGTGCTTTCCAAATACTGAAGCGTTTGTTGGAAATATCAATGTCGTCGCGTCCCGCCTCTACCCTGCCGGCAGAACCCTGCTGTGCGTTCTCGACGATCGTGGACAATTCACCCACGTTTTCAGGAGGCTCGTTTGCGATCTTGCGCTCATAATTCCACTCCATGGCCTCACACGATAAGGTGTTCATCCCTTGGATACCGACGATACACACGATAACCGCCGCCGCAATGCTGATGACGCGAATCAAGCATTGCTTCCATGCCGACAGCATTTTCTCTTTTTCAAACGGCGCACGAATAAGCAAATAGGAAACGATCAGCACGATACCGGAAATATACGTACCGCGGGACAACGCAACAGAAATATACATGGCAGCGGAAACGATCTGTACGATCGAAAGAACGATCCATAGGACACGGCAACGCATCGTCTTGACCCACTTTAACGTCAAAAAGCTGCACCAAATCAAAATCAATGCAAAAGTGCCACCGACATTCGGGCTGCTAAACACCCCGAACAACCGGTTTTGCGTAAATCCGACATTCACCGTCACGCCGGAACGCCCCTCGATCGTAGCGGAAAAAATATCCACAAACATCCAATCCGAAACGAGGATCATAATGCCGATCACAATACCCAGGATCCGCACCAGCACTTTTAACACGCCGACGTAATCCATCGTATCTGCCTGATACTGGGAATACAGCAAAACAATGCACAGTGCGAAATAGCAAAACTTGCCTACCGAATCCAGTCCGCCATAGCTAAAGTTTAGTACTTGCGAAACCAAACAAGCTGCCAAGAACAGCAATAAGATCGAAACGCTCTTATGAATCCATGGACCCTTTCCACTGAAAAAGTAGAGCTTTACGCAAATAGCTACCGCCCACACCGCAAACAAAGCAAGGAATATTCTCGTAAATTCCATGATGTTGATAACCGTAACCATGTTAATGGCAAGCCACGGCAAATAGCAAATAGCGAACACCTGCGGCGACAACACCTTTTCAAGAACCTTCTTCATTCCCATCCTCATTTCTTAAGTATTGACAAGATCATCGTTTTTCTGCGCCACAACACGACGGCAATAACGCACACATAGACACCCACACACACATACCGCAAAATATCGTTTGTGTACAGTAATGAAACCAAGAAGGCCGCAACACCCATACAAACGACCGCCAGTAGGATAAACGTACAGCTATAAACGTGGCTTTTTTTCATGCGGCGTACTAGCAACATATGAACGAGCAACAGCCACAAATATCCGATCAGTGTAGTGTAAGCCGCTGCTACATAGCCAAAACGCGGAATAAGCAACCAATTCAGCACATAATTGAGCACAGCGGCAGACAGACTGGCGAGCGCCATGCCGACCGTTTTTTTGTAAAACTGCTCCACGTTCACAAACAAGGTGTACAAAAACTGACATGCACAGCCTAAAATGACCGGAAGCATCACCGGCTTTGCGGAAACATAATTACTGCCACCGACGATCAGCAGAATTTCCGGTGACAACAGCATCAGCCCCACTGCAAACAACAAAAACGCCGCAATATAGGTCTTGGATACTTCTCGTATCTTACTGTACCTTTCTTGTGACAATTGTTCAACAAGCCATGGGCTGAACGCACCGTTGAGTGCCGTCAAAAACAACGTAACGATCATTGCCACACTGTATGCCACGCTATACAGTGCCGTTTGCTGATCCCCACACATCTTGGTAATCATGATACGATCGGTCGAGTTCAAGATCGTCATGGACAGTAAATGCGGGATATAGGGCAAACAAACCCTAAGAGTATACGGAAAATCATGAAAATCAACACTTCGTCCGCGCTTGGCAATGAGTATATACAGTGCCAATCCAAGAACGATCACCGGAAGCACATGCCCGAAAATGCGACCGCTGAGTTTATCTTGCATCACCAGTACCAGTATCACAGAGAGTACGCAAGAACCCACAGAGGATAACAAGCTAACTGCAGATGAGGCTTTATAACGGAAGAAAAACCGTTCCTTCGTTTGAAACAACTGCAAGGCCGGAAAAAACAACAAATAGACCAGCATACAGTTGATATATATCGGTTCAAGGTCGAAAAATTGGCTGACCTCATCCATAAACACGTTAAGTGCAATACCCCAGATAAGTGCTGAAATACTGCTTAAAACCAAAGCAGAAAAAACATACCGATCCAAACGGTCTGCGTGATCATAGCGTGCGCTGATCAAGGACGCTTCAACATTCAAGGTAACAACGATCATTAAAATGTTAAGCCAAGAAGAAAAATTGCTAAAAGAACCGAATTCCTCTTGCGTCATCAGCCGTGTAAACAAAGGGGTTGCAAGAAACAACATGCCTTTGCTGAGAAAGTTCGAAACGGTATACCAAAGTCCTGATTTCAAAACCGTACCGCTTTTCGTCATCCGTGACTCTTCCTCCTTTTGGCGCAGGCACGAACCCTGCCGATCCCTTGCGCGCACTTTCCGTTAAAATATAGCATATTTCGAGAAAAAAAGCAAGCATATTATACAGACTTGAACCCCCGATGATTATAGAATGTCCCCCGCGTCATCAAGATATCGGATAAACGAAGCGAGGACACTCCGTAAAAGTGTCCCCGCTTTGATATACCATATGCTCGGCGATACAGATTCACCGAATTTGAGTGCTGCAATATGATTCATCAATTCCCTTGTTTGGCAAAGAACTTTCGAAGAAGCACAAATATCACCTGCAACACAATACCCACCGCGATCGCAACCACCAGGTCGAAGATGACGGTCAAAGCGAAGGTGACAAGCAGTACGGCAATATCCGTCCACTTTTTTTGTTTGATGATATGTACGAATTCGCGCCACTCGCTCATGTTATACGCGACCATAAAGAGGATCGCCGCGATGGTAGGCATCGGGATCAACGCCGCATACGGCATCAAGAACAAGAGGACAAGCAGCAGTACGATCGCATGAACCATACCGGCAACCGGCGTTCTGCCACCGTTTTTGGCATTAGCGGAGGTTCTGGCGATCGCGCCGGTGGCGGGAATCCCGCCAAAAAACACCGAAGCAATATTGCCAAAGCCCTGTGCAACCAATTCCGCATTGGGATTGTGCTTAGAATTCACCATCGTATCCGCCACCACGCAGGATAGCAACGATTCAATAGCGGCAAGCACCGCGATGGTAATGGCGTTCGGGATGACCGCCACGATCTTATCTACGCTGAGATCCATACCGGCAAGCTCCACCTTCGGGAGTCCGGTGGGAATCGTATACAGATCACCGATGGTGTACACATTCTCACCGAGCGTGGGAATGAGCGCCACCAGCAACGCGCTGACCACCACCGCGATCAGCGACGGGGGAACGCGTTTTTCAAATTTGGGATACACGATCAAGATCGCCAAGCTGATAACGCCGATGAGCAGCGCCCACGGGCTGAAGGTGGCAACAGCCTCCAAGTTGGCTTCCACTTTTTCCAGCGTTTCGATCGGGCGAACACCGTCCGCATAGGTCAAGCCGAAAAAATCCTTGATCTGACCGAGCAGGATGGTCACGGCAATACCGCCGGTAAAGCCGACCGTTATCGTATGCGGCATATATTTAATAAAGGTGCCAAGCTTACAGGCACCCATCAACAGCAGCAAAATGCCCGCCATTACCGTAGCAAGGAACAAACCGTCCATTCCTTGCGCAGCCACCACGCCCGCCACGATGGTGGCAAACGCCGCTGTCGGGCCGGCGATCTGGACGCGGCTACCGCCGAGCAATGACACCACAAACCCCGCGGCGATCGCGGTATACACGCCGCAAGCCGGTTCCACGCCGGACGCCAGTGCCAAGGCGATCGACAGCGGCAAGGCGATGATCGCGACAATAATACCCGCCACAATATCGTTGACTAACTGCTGTTTGGTATAACCCTTCAGTGCTGAAATCAATTTCGGTTGTAAATAAAATTCCTTCATCGTATACACCTCTCCCCAACCGCACACTATTATAGCACTGCCGCGGCGTTTGTCAATAAAGGAAACGACCTAATTCGACATTTCGTTTTGCCGTTTGATCTGCTCTGCGGTGATGAGCGGATACGAGATCAGGCGGGTGCCGTTGAGATCCTCGTAGTGCATATCCACCGCCGTAATGCTCCGATTGCCGTAGGTCGTATAATAATAGACGCCTTTATCAGCGTTACAGCAGGAAGTATATCGGGTGATCTCGTATTCACCGTTTTCGAGTTCACAGCAGCCGCGCGTTTGTTCGACTGTGCCCAGTATATGAAAAAACTGGCCGACGCTTTCCGCTTCGGTAGTGCCCGCTACCGAATGTTGCTTGGTGAATACCGCACGCACAAACCGCGACTGTGACGACAGATCGCCCGGCAGCCCCAGCGCTCCCCTACCCCGGCTATACGCACGGGGATCGCCGGTATAAGCAGGCTCTTTTGCGGAAAGGCGGGCGTAGTGTCGGAGTCCGTGCAACTGCTTGTCAAACGGCGGGTTGTTGGTCAGCACACCGACCGGATTGTCGTATACACGCAGTCCCTCTTCAACCGATTCAAGCGTGATCGATTCCCGCTTGTCAGCGATCATCCAGTGCAACTGTGCCGCCGGAAGCTTATCGCTGAACGGCGTACCGGTGAGGTTGAGAGTGCGGAGCTTACCGCGCGCCTCGCTCACGGTGGCACAGTTTCCGAGCAACCACGGGATCAGCTCAAATTGAGCGATATTGTCCTTGTCGGGGACGGGATCCGCATAGCAGGCATTACCGACAAAATTCAAGCCCGCCATACCGAGTCCTTGTTCGTTGACCGCATCATAATACAGCGGATAGCCGTCCGCTATATGTGCCATGCCGATGATGGCATACCGCTCGCGAAAAACCCCGCCGTGACGAAACGCCAACGGAAACCGGCGCGGCGTGACCGTTACCGTTTCGCCAAACGATATTTCGTAATCCAACGTCCTACCGAAATAAAAGTCGTTAGTCTGATAGGTGATCGCTGTACACATACTATCCCCTCCTACGAAATAGGATGCGACAGACAGCGCATAGTATGCAAAAACAGGACAGCCGATCGGCTGTCCTGTTTTGTGAAATTACAGTTTCGAGAACCCGTGGCAGTTGACCAAGGCATCCACTTTTTTGCCTGCTTTGCACAGCGGGCATTCGTGTGAGGGGTAGCTTTGATAATCCGGCAGGTCGTTGGGATCAAACACCGAGTGCACCGGCAGACCGCCACATTCCTTAGCGGTGGAGAAGATGGCTGAAACACCGGACACCGTGCCGCCGTAATACCGCACTGCGTCGATCGCGGCCTCCACCGTTTTACCGGAGGCGACCGAGACCGCCAAGATCATCACGTGCTTACCGGCGATCATCGGCACGATGTTATCGCGGAACATCAGTTGATTTCCGCTGACAGTTTCAGGGGTGACAACATAAATGGATTTGTGAGCATTCATGTTGATGATATCCGCTTTAGACAAGCAGTCTGCAAGGCAAGCTCCGATGACCTCTGTACCGTCCAGACACAGAATGGTATCCACCACCGTGTCGGCGTAGTAATAGGTGCTGAGTTCCTCGGCCACGGCGCGTGCTTCGGACATACGAGCTTTCTGCGCGACCACGTCAATGTAGTAATTGCTGTGGCAGTTACCGGTGGCAAAATGACCCATTGCCACACGCAGGAACAAATTGTTGCGTTTCGTGGCGTATTTCATCGTGTGTAAAGTCGGCATTACGGTTCCCCCTTAAAAGCTCTTTTTTTATATTTTACACGATTTTTGACGACACCGCAAGAGGTTACGCAACTTTTTTATTTTTCCACTTGCCGAAACGATAAAAAATGACGGTCAGTACCGCTCCGAGCACCCACGAGGACAACAGCGAGATCTGAATACATTCGCAGCGGCCGAACGGCAGCTCAGCCGTACGGGTAAGGAACGAGATCCCGTAGGCCAACGGAACACGGATCAGCACCGTTGTCATCAGCGAGATCCACATAGGCGTCATCGTATCCCCCGCGCCGCGCATGATGCCCGACAAGCTTTGTGTGACGGCGACCGCAATATATCCCACCGCAAGTATCTTCATCAAGTAATAGCTCATATCCACAAGCGAGGCCGTATCGGTAAAAACGCCCATCAAGGATTTGCCGAACAGCAGGATCGCAACCGTGATGGCCGTGGAACAACCAACCGCCAACAAGGTTCCCTGCAGAGCGCCTTTGGACACGCGATCATATTTACCGGCGCCGACATTCTGACCCGCAAAAGTGGTGAGCGCCGTACCGAACGAGAAGTTCGGCATCATCGCAAAGCCGTCTACACGCATGATAACCACATTGGCGGCAATAAACTGCTCACCGAAGCAGTTGGTGAGCGACTGCACCACGATCATGGCAGAGGAAAAGATCGCCTGCGTGGCACCGGAGGGCAAGCCCAGCTTGACAAGCGTTTTGACATACTGGGAAACCGGTTTCATGTACTGCCAGCCGAAATCGAAATGCTCCCGCATACGTGCAAGCTTTACGAGACACAGAGCCGACGAAATAAATTGTGCGATCACGGTGGCCAGCGCCACGCCCGCCACGTCCATATGCAGGGAAGCCACAAAATAAATATCCAGCACGATGTTGATGGCCGTGGCGATCAGCAAATATATCAGTGCCGATACCGAGTCGCCCAAGCCGCGGAGAATGCCGCTTAATATGTTATAATACGCCATGCCCGCCATACCGATCAGCGAGATCATCAGATAGTCATAACAGCCGTCCAAAATGGTGGCAGGCGTGTTGAGCAGCACCAAAACCGGTCGAATCAGCGGAGCGGCGATCGCGATCAACCCCACACAGGCGATAGCGGTCACCGTAATACAGTTTCCCACCGTGTAGGACAATTCCTCGCGCTTACGCGCTCCGAAATACTGCGACACCATCACGCTGGCGCCCGCGGAAATGCCGATAAACAGCACAAGCAACATATTGAGGATCGGTAAGGCACTGCCTACCGCCGCAATAGCATTATCGCCGTTTGAAGCGTATTGCCCCACCACGATGGTATCCACCGTGCTGTAAAACTGCTGTGCGATGTTACCGATGAGCATCGGCAGGGTAAACATCACGATACTTTTCCAGACGGAACCGACCGTCATATCGGTCGGTGCAAAAAGTTTTTTGAACATAAGACAGACACCTGTATACGCAAAATTTTTATCTTGTTGGATTATAGCACACTCCACTATAAAAGACAACAAAAAAAGACGTGCAACAACAACAGCACGTCTTTTTTATAAATATCAGCGTTTACTCAAAACGTCCTTTTCATAAGCCTTGGCAGCCGCGAACCACTCGCCGTCCGCGGGAGCGCCGCAGCTTTCACAATACTGTGCCCACACGGCACCAAACGGCAGGGTCTTGAGTTCCTCCTGACGCACCATCAATTCCGTCCAGTTATCGGCATCCTGCAAGGCTTTTAACTGCGTATCAGGCGTCAGCAATGCCATAAGAAGCGCTTTTTGAACATTGCGGAAGCCGACCGTCCACGCAACGATACGGTTGATCGACGCATCAAAGTAATCCAACGCGATCTTAACACGACCTTCCAAGCCGCCGCAGCGCACGATCTCCTTGCAGATCTCGCGGGTCTCATCATCCAGCAGCACGACGTGGTCACTATCCCAACGGATGGGACGGGTCACGTGTAAGGCGATCTCCGGGAAGAAGGTCAAGAGCGCCGGAATTTTATCCGACACCACTTCGGTGGGATGATAGTGTCCGTTATCCATCAGCGGAATGCACTTATCCTTATTCGCAGCCGCATAGCCGAGCGAAAATTCCGCACTGCCCACGGTGTACGCTTCGACACCGATACCGAACACCTTGGATTCCACGCACGGCTTTACCTTGTCAAAATCAAACGGCTCGGACAGGATGGCATCGATGGATTCCTTGTAGCGCATACGCGGACCCATACGGTCAGCGGGGATATCCTTGAAGCCGTCACCGGTCCAGATATTCATCACACAGGGCTGTCCAAGCTCTTCCGCCAAATACTGCGAAATGCGGATACACGCTTTGCCGTGTTCGATCCAAAACTCACGAGTTTCCTCATTGGGACTGGCGAGGGTAAGCGGATCACACATGGGATGCGAGAAAAAGGTGGGATTAAAATCACAGCCGAGCCCGCGTGCCTTGCAGAAATCCACCCACTTTTTAAAATGCTTAGGTTCAATCTTGTCGCGATCCACCCAGCCGCCGTTTTCTTCGTCAAAAACAGCATAGCAGGCATGCAGGTTCATCTTCTTCATGCCGGGGCAGAGCTTCAATACCATATCGATGTCCGCCATCAGTTCTTCCGGCGTGCGTGCTCTGCCCGGATAGTTGCCGGTCGTCTGGATCCCGCCGGTCAGAGGGCCGTCGGTCTTTTGGTCGAAGCCACGCACATCATCCCCCTGCCAACAATGCAGAGAGACCGGCACGGTCATCAGCTTTTTGATCGCCGCGTCGGTGTCAATACCGTGCTTGGCATACACAGCTTTAGCCTGTAAATACTCGGTCATACGATTGCCTCCTTGTTGCGATTCATCGGATACTCTTATAGTACCACCCGAAAAATCACTCTTGAAGGTCTTGATTTGAGAAAAAAAGTGTCCTTATTTGCAGACACGGTATTGTCGCGGTGCCATACCGAAACGAGCCGTAAACAGGCGGTGAAAATAGCTGACGTTCTCATAACCGACCGCCACCGCAACGTTCATTTTCGTAGTACGCAGCAGAAACGCCGCCTGGGACAACCGCTTTTCCTGAAGCAGCTCGGTATAGGTCTTGCCGGTAACCTTTTTCACCTCACGGGAAAGCCAATACAAATCGCAGCGCAACAAAGCCGCCAATTCGGAAAGACTGCCGCCGCTGTAATTTTCCTCAATATACCGGAACACCTCCAACAACACCGCATCGGTCTTTTCTTCTATCTGAAGGCGGTCCGTGTGATTGATCAGCTGCAAAAATAACAGTCCCATCGTGATCTGGTTGACATTGCGTTTGTTTGGAATATCACGGATGAAAGTGTATAACAGGTTTTCCACCAAGTTCTGAATGGGAAGGACGTCGGCAACCTTGAAATACAAATAACTGCTGCCGGTGCTCTTACCGGCAAGACAATCCATAACGAAGCTTTTGAGAGGGGTCTCCTCCTCCCCCAGCATCTGCAGAACCTTATCGAAAAACTGCGGAAGAATGATAAAATTCACCGCAACGTCCGTCTCCCCCGCGCGCCGAATCTCCTGTACCGCGTCCGTCCCCAACAGCAGCAGTTCCCCCTCGTTGAGCGTGACGGTCGTTCCGTTTACGATATGCACCGTTTGCCCCGCACACATGTAGATCAGCTCCACATAATCGTGCGTATGGGGTGGAAAATCCACGAAGCGGGTATGCGGACGGATGGTGATGAGCTTACCCATATCCAACAGCTTTTTGCTGTTGACCACGGTACCGCCGTTTTCCATATACAATGCTTGATCAATGGCGTTTCCGTTTTCAAGAAGACGCCGCTCCTCCTCGGTTATCGCCGTCAGCCGTTTGAGAATATCCGAATCGATCGCCATATCGCTCGCCTCCCCACAAACCGAGTATAGCACATATTTGCAGAAAAACCAACAATAATCCCCCGCATAGCGGGGGGTATTTCATTTTCGGGCATAGCCCTATACGATACTGGC
>CAYZXC010000010.1:0-20976 GCA_964482275.1 uncultured Eubacteriales bacterium | reverse complement strand
TTCTTTGAGAACCGCCGTAACGAGAAATATCACATTGACGGCAAGCATCTGAACGCTGAGGAACAGGTACATCCTGTCTAATATTGAACAGACACACTATCCGAAAGCCTCTTGTAAAAGGGGCTTTCGGATAAACTCGCTTAAAGGAGGAGTCGGTGTTGATACGCAGTATGACCGGTTACGGCCGTCATCAACAGGTCGTCAACGGTTGGGATGTCACGGTAGAACTTAAATCTGTGAACCATCGGTACTTTGAATATTCGTCCCGCTTACCGCGCACGTGCGGTTTTCTGGACGATAAACTGAAATCGTATTTGCAACAAGAAATTGCACGCGGCAAGGTGGATGTGTACGTATCGCTGGATGCCGTGGAACAGGCGGACAGTGTGGTGGAGGTCAACACGGCCTTAGCGCACGCTTACCGCGATGCGTTGGCGGAGCTGGAGGATACGCTGGGGCTTCGCAACGATGCTTCCGTCATGAACATTGCCCGCTTTCCGGATGTACTCATCGTCCGCAAGACCGAGGCGAATGAACAGGAGATCTGGAACGCCGTACAACAAGTGACGGCGGTCGCTTTGGAAAAATTCGTGGCGATGCGCGAGCTGGAAGGCGCGCGTATGCGTGAGGATGTGCTCAGCCGCCGCGAGACCCTACTACAGGCTGTTGCGACGGTTGAGGAGCGTTCACCGCTGACGGTGCGTGAACATATGGAAAAGGTCGAGGCGCGGATGCGCGAGTTGCTCGGAACCGCAACGGTCGACGAACAGCGTCTGCTGACCGAGGCCGCGATCTTCGCGGATAAGATTGCCACGGCGGAGGAAACCGTGCGGTTGCGCAGTCATCTGGATCAGCTGCAAACATTGGTCAACAGCGATGAGCCGATCGGCAGAAAATTAGATTTTCTGGTGCAGGAGATCAACCGCGAGACCAATACCATTGGCTCGAAGGCGACCGATCTGCAATTGGCACAGGTGGTCGTGGATATGAAGGCTGAGATCGAAAAGATCCGCGAACAGATCCAAAATATTGAGTGATAGCGGGAGGAACTCTATATGCGCCTTATCAACATAGGCTTCGGCAATATGGTCGCCGCCGGACGATTGGTGGCGATCGTCAGTCCCGAATCCGCTCCGATCAAACGCATCATTCAGGATGCGAAGGATCGCGGCACTTTGATCGATGCGACCTACGGTCGCCGTACCCGCGCGGTGCTGATCACAGACAGCGATCACGTGATCTTGTCGGCGGTACAGCCTGAAACCGTGGCGAACCGTTTTGAAGACGATGGGGAGGAACTCGACCATGGCGATTGATCCCGCACCCGGTTTGTTGATCGTCTTTTCCGGACCGTCCGGTTGCGGAAAGGGAACGTTGGTTGCAAAGCTTTTACAGCAGCGCACCGATACCGTTCTGTCCGTGTCGGTTACCACGCGCGCTCCGCGTCCGGGGGAGATCGACGGTGTACATTACTTTTTTAAGACCCGCGAAGAAGTGGAGCGCATGATCCGCGATAACGAGCTGTTGGAATACGCACAGTACAGCGGTAACTATTACGGGACACCGCGTACCGCTGTCGAAGAGCACCTGCAGGCGGGCCGCAACGTTATTCTGGAGATCGACGTACAGGGTGCCGTACAGGTCATGGAGCGCTGTGACGATTACGTTTCCATCTTTTTGACCGTTCCCTCTATGGAGGAGCTGGAACGCCGCCTGCGCGGCCGCGGAACGGAGAAGGAAGAGTGGATACAGACGCGTATGAAGGCCGCCAAAAGTGAGCTTGAATACATTGACCGCTATCAGTACACTGTTTTAAACGACGAGGTTGACGCCGCTTTTGAACGGCTCAACACGATTATTGAAACCGAAAAAGCGCGGAAATGTCCGCAGTAAACTATAAACGGAGGAAAAAACTATGTTAAAACCGACCGATATCGAACGCTTGAAGGGTAAGAACAGCCGCTACGCGGTTGTTATCGGTGTTGCCAAGCGTGCCCGCACCATTGCGCAGGACGCGGAGGACAACGGTGTCGTGCTGACCGAGAAACCGGTGAGCATGGCGATTTTGGATTTTACCGAGGGCGACTATAAGATGGTCGCGGGTGGCGAGTCCGAGGAGTAATCAGACATTACCAACAGATGGGGGAGGAGCCGGCATGGCGCAGACTACTGTGGCAAAAGTGGCAGTAGAGCAGACAGCGTTTCATTTCGATAAGCTGTATAGTTACCGCGTTACGCCGGAGTTTCCGGAAATCGTACCGGGGTGCCGTGTGCTGGTTCCTTTCGGCAAGGGCAACCGTTTTCGACAGGGCATCGTGACGGAACTGGAACAGGTCGCATCGGAACAGGCGGATCCGCTCAAATCCGTGATGGCGGTGTTGGACGAACAGCCGCTGCTGAACGAAGAGATGATGGCGTTGACGCAGTGGATGAAAGAACGCACCTTCTGCACGGTGTTTGACGCGGTGCGTGCGATGCTGCCGACCGGCTTATACTGGAATGTAAAGCCGGTGTATCAGCCTGTACAGCCTCTTTCCGATACGGAAAAACAAAAGATGTCATCAGACGAAGCGGCGTTGTACGCGCTTGCCTGTGCAATGTCAGAGCGTTCCCCCGACGGTATTGCGGGAGATAAGCTGCTGGGTTGCGCGGGTATGGCGAATGCGGAGAAGCTGCCGGAGCTGATGGTGAAAAAAGGGTGGTTTACCCGCGGCGAGGATGCCACTCGCCGTACCGGAGACGCCACCCGTCGGATGGCGCGCTTAGCCGTGCCGCCGGAGGAACTCGAAACGGCGATGCGGGATGCCCGCGTTACCCCGAAGCAACGATCGGTATTGGCCCTGCTGGAGGAGGTCGGTACAGCGTCCGTTAAGGAGCTGTGCTATCTCGCCGGTGTGACCGGTGCCGTTTTGTCGGCTTTAGAGAAAAAACAACTGGTGGACTGTTACGAGCAGGAGATCCTGCGTTCGCCGTTCGCCGCGATCTCGCCGCGTCCGGTTGCTGTTGATCTCAACTTAGAACAGCAGGCCGCCTTTGACGGCATCAAGGCTCGTTACGAGGAACCGAACGCCGCGTGTGCGCTGTTATACGGCGTCACCGGAAGCGGCAAAACGCAGGTGTACATCAAGCTGATCGATACGGTCATCGCTGACGGCAAGCAAGCGTTGGTGCTGGTTCCCGAAATCTCGCTCACGCCGCAGACGATGGAGCTGTTCCTGCGCCGTTACGGCAACCGCGTTGCTGTGTTGCACAGCGGGCTGTCTGTCGGAGAACGCATGGATGAGTGGAAACGCATACGGCGGGGCGAGGCGGATATCGTTGTGGGTACACGCTCGGCGGTGTTTGCTCCGCTGTCCCGACTTGGTGTTATCATCATGGATGAGGAACAGGAGCATACCTATAAATCCGAAAATGCACCGCGCTATCACGCGCGGGATGTGGCGAAATTCCGTTGTAACCATCACAACGCCTTGTTGCTACTGACCTCGGCTACCCCCAGTATTGAAAGCTATCAGGCGGCGATCGGCGGCCGGTATTCGCTGCACACGATCGAAAGTCGCTACGGTGACGCATTGCTTCCGCAGGTGCAGGTGGTCGATATGCGGGAGGAATCCGGTCTGTCGCCGTTCAGTGAGACCCTTAAACAGGAGCTTGCCGCCTGCTTTGAGCAGGGGAAACAAGCGATCCTGTTGCTGAATCGCCGTGGATATCATACCTTTTTGTCTTGCCGTTCCTGCGGTAAGATCATGACTTGCCCGTCCTGCAGCATTTCGCTGACCTATCACCGTGCAAACGGCAAGCTGATGTGTCACTATTGCGGGCATACACAGTCGCCGACGGTGCGCTGTCCGGAATGCGGATCGGATAAGGTGCGCTATTCCGGTATGGGTACGCAGCGGGTGGAGGAGGAGCTCACACAGCTGTTCCCCGATATCCGTATCCTGCGCATGGATACCGATAGCACGATGTCGCGCTTCGCGTACGAGGAGAGATTTCGTGAATTTGCCGAGGGTAAGCATCAGGTGATGATCGGTACCCAGATGGTGGCAAAGGGATTGGATTTTCCGAACGTTGCGCTCGTAGGCGTGCTGTCGGCGGATCAGGCACTGTATGCCGAGGATTATCGCTCGTTTGAAACGGCGTTTTCCTTGCTCACGCAGGTGATCGGCCGAGCGGGCCGCCGCGAGACATCCGGAAAAGCTGTTATTCAGACAACCGTGCCGGAGCATTATGTCATTGATCTGGCATCCAAGCAGGACTACCCCGCCTTTTACGAGGTGGAGATCGCCGCCCGTAAACTGATGAAATATCCGCCGTTTGCCGACATCGGGATGTTCGGCTTCGTCGGCACAGACGAAAAAGCGGTCAAGGCCGCTGCCGCGCGGTTCCTTGACCAGCTGCGGCTGACGGTGGCACAGCCGGAATACGCCGGACTGCCGCTGATTGCCTTGGACGCTACGCCCGCCGCAGTGGCGCGCGTGGCGGGTAAATACCGCTATAAACTCATTGTCAAGCTTACCAACAACACGCGCACCCGTACCTTGATCGCCGAGTTGCTTCGGGCGTTTGCCTCGTTGCCGGAAAGCAAGGGCGTCACGGTGTATGCCGACATCAATCCGGCAACGATCTTATAAAGGAGACTTCTTATCATGGCGATTCGCAATATTTTGAAAAACGACGATCCCACGCTGCGCAAGGTCTGCCGTCCGGTGACCGAGTTTAACGAGCGGCTTTGGCAGCTGCTTGACGATATGGCGGACACCATGCACGCCGCGGAGGGCGTCGGCTTGGCCGGCCCGCAGGTCGGGATCCTGCGCCGCGTTTTCGTGATGGATCTCGGTGACGGTGTGATCGAAGCGATCAATCCTGAGATCCTCAGCACACACGGTAAGCAGATCGGTCAGGAGGGCTGTCTGTCCTTCCCGAATCAATGGGACGACGTTACGCGTCCGAAACGCGTGAAGCTCAAGGCACAGGATCGCTATGGGAAATGGTTTATCATGACCGGTGAGGATCTGATGGCGCGCTGTATCTGCCACGAAACCGATCACCTGGACGGTATCGTGTTTTTGGATCGAGTGGGTGAAGGAAAATGAACGTAATTTTTATGGGGACACCGGAATTTGCGGTTCCCTGTTTGGAAAAATTGATAGCGGACGGACACACCGTTTCGTTGGTCGTCACGCAGGGCGATAAGCCGCGCGGCAGAGGGCAAAAACTGATGCCGCCGCCCGTCAAGGCGTGTGCGATGGAGCACGGCATCCCCGTGCTTCAGCCGACGACCTTGAAAGACGAAGCGGTGCAGGACGAGCTGCGCCGCTATAACGCCGATGTCATCGTCGTGGTGGCGTACGGCAAGATTTTACCGCAGGCGGTACTGGAGATGCCGCCGCACGGCTGCATCAACGTGCACGCCTCATTATTGCCGCGGTATCGCGGCGCCGCCCCCATTCAATGGGCGGTGCTGGACGGTGAACGCGAGTCCGGTGTGACCACGATGTATATGGATATAGGACTGGATACCGGCGATATGCTGCTGAAATCCACCTGCCCGATTGCGGAGGACATGACCGCGGGTGAATTGCACGATGCGTTGTCGGTGCAGGGTGCCGTGTTGTTATCCGATACGCTGAAAGCGCTGGAAAACGGCACACTGACGCGCACCCCGCAGACGGGGGATAGCAATTATGCCCCGATGCTGGACAAAAGCCTGTGCGCGATGGATTTCACGAAAAAAGCCGCCGCTCTGCACGATCAGGTGCGGGGTCTTAATCCGTGGCCGACCGCTACCGCAAAGGTGGGCGGAAAGGTGTTGAAAATTCACCGCACCCGTGTTGGTGCGCCCTGTGATGCCGAGCCGAATCTGGTGATCGGCACGGCACCGTTTACGGTGTCCTGCGGCGAGGGTACTTCTCTTGTATTGTTAGAGGTTCAGGGTGAGGGCGGCAGACGTATGGCGGCGGAGGATTTCTTCCGCGGTCATCCGATTCCGCTCGGCAGCCGTTTCTCGGAGGAATAACGTATGGCACGCGACGCTCGTATTGCGGTTACGCAGGCGCTTGCCGGTCTGCACCGCGAAAAACGCTATTCCAATATCGTGTTGGACGAGCTGCTCAAAACGGGGGAGCTGTCCGCCAAAGATCGCGCGTTCGCCTCGCGGCTGTTTTACGGCGTGATCGAGCGGTGTATTACCATCGACTATGTGTTGGAGCACGCATCTTCCATTCCGTTGCGCAAGATGCATCCGCTGGTGCTGGAAACGTTGCGTGTGGCGGTGTATCAGCTGTTATATATGGATAAGATCCCGCCGTCGGCGGCGGTCAACGAAGCCGTTTCGGGCGTGCGGCGCTTAAAGCAGGGGAACGCGTCCGGCTTTGTCAACGGTGTGTTGCGGAGCATCCTGCGAAGCCGCGACACCTTGTTTGCCGATCTGTCGGCGGGGGATACGGCTTTGTCGGTCATCCATTCCTGCCCGCCGGAGCTCATCGCGTTTTGGCGCGAGGCGTACGGCGAGGAGCTGATGACGGCACTGGTCGGCTCGATCAATACGGTGCCCGAATCGTATGTGCGGGTCAATACCCTGCGCACTACGGATGAAGAATTTGCCAAAACGCTGCAAAATATCGGGATTAGTCACCAAATTCACACCGATATTCCGCACTGTTTTGAGCTAAAATGCGCGTATTTGGGAAATAAACTTGAATTAACGGACAAAAACTGCTATTATTATCAGGATAGGGCCTCGCAATATGCGTGCCTTGCCTTGGGCGCACAGCCCGACGAGGCAATCGCGGATGTCTGCGCGGCACCGGGTGGTAAGAGTTTTACGGTGGCACAGATGCTGCAAAACACCGGCCGCATCCTGTCGTGCGATGTGTATCCGCAAAAATGCGAAACGATCGAGCGCCGTGCCGCAGAACTCGGAATTACGAATCTGAGTGCGGCGGTGCGCGACGCATCGGCACCGTGCCCCGAACCGCTAAAAGGTGCGTTCGATCGCGTGATCTGTGACGTGCCGTGTTCGGGACTCGGCGTGATCCGCCGTAAGCCGGAGATCCGCTACAAGTCGTTAGACGAGTTGAAGGAGTTGCCCACCCTGCAGTATGCGATTTTGCAACGCAGTGCCGAGCTCGTTAAGGTGGGCGGTGTGCTGCAATATTCCACCTGTACGCTGAATCCGGCGGAGAACGAGCAGATCGCCGAGCGGTTTTTAAGTGAGCATCCGGAGTTTTCTCCGCGTGTTCTGCCGCTGAAGTCTTGCTTTGAGGCGGCGGGGCTGACGCCCTCGCATACGATTACCCTGTTCCCGCATATCCATAAGACCGACGGTTTCTTTATCGCCGGTTTTCAGAAAAAATGAGGTGTCTGTCCGATGCCGGAGGATCTGAAATCCCTTACAACCGAACAGATCACGGAGCGTATCGTTAAGATGGGATACCCTGCGTTTCGCGGCAAGCAGATCGCGCAGTGGTTGGCGAACGGCTGTACTTCGCTTGATGAGATGACCAATCTGCCGATTTCCCTGCGCGAGCAGCTCAAAACACAGTTTTGTATCCCCGGTGTGACGGTCTTGCAAAAGTGGCAGTCAAAGCTTGACGAAACCACCAAATATTTGTTTGAATTGTCCGACGGCGAGACCGTGGAATCCGTGCTGATGAGTTATCACCACGGATGGTCGCAGTGCCTGTCCACGCAGGTCGGTTGTCGTATGGGGTGTTCGTTTTGTGCTACCGGTATAGGCGGGCTGTCCCGCAACCTGACGGCGGCGGAAATGCTTTCCCAGATCGAAACGGCACAGCGCGACCGCGGGATCCGCGTATCGTCCGTCGTGCTGATGGGGATGGGAGAGCCGCTGGACAATTACGACAATGTGTTGCGCTTTTTGAGAATGTTGTCCGAGCCCGGTGGCGTGCATATCGGGATGCGTCACGTATCCCTGTCCACCTGTGGCTTGGTCGATCACATTTATCGGTTAATGGAGGAAAACCTGCAGTTAACGCTGTCGGTATCCCTGCACGCGCCGAACAATGAGATCCGCTCACGGCTGATGCCGATTAACCGCCGGTATCCGGTGGAGGAGCTGCTGGGCGCGTGCCGCAAATACGCGGATACCACCGGTCGGCGGATCTCCTTTGAATATGCCATGATCCACGGCGTCAACGACAGTGATGCGTGCGCCGAGGAGCTCGCAGCACGGCTGCGCGGAATGCTTTGCCACGTGAATCTGATCCCGGCAAACGAGGTCAAGGGCAAGGAGCACCGCCGCAGCACACAGCAGAGACTCAAGCAATTTTCCCATATTTTGGAGCAGCGTGGTCTGACCGTGACGGTCAGACGTACGTTGGGTGCGGATATCAACGCATCTTGTGGCCAGCTCCGCCGTCAGAAGAGAGAGGAGGAATCGCCATGCGGACTTTAGGAGCATCCCATCCGGGACGCGTTCGGCCCAGTAACCAAGATGCTTATGTCTGTGGCATGCTGACCGCAAGCACGGCCTTTGCCGTTGTGTGTGACGGTATGGGCGGTGCCAACGGCGGTAACATTGCCAGTGCGATCGCGATGCGCTGTATTGCCGATCATATCGTGGACGAATACCGCGAAAACGCCACGCCCGCGACGGTGCGCCGTCTGTTGGAGTCGGCGATCTCCGCCGCCAACAAAGAGGTTTTTGAGGCGGCTATGGAGGATGAGACGCTGCGGGGCATGGGGACCACCGTCGTGGCGGTCATTGCCAACGCCCGCGACGTGTGTGTTGCCCACGTGGGTGACAGTCGTGCCTATCTGGTAACCCACGCGGCAATCGAACAGATCACCCGCGACCATTCGGTCGTTCAGGATATGGTGGAAAAGGGCCAGATCACCGCCGATCAGGCTCGGTTCCATCCGCAAAAGCATTTTCTTACCCGCGCTCTCGGCGTGGAGGATGATACGCAGTGTGATTTCACCGTCGCTCCCTTCCCGGAGGACGGTACCGTGCTGATCTGCACGGACGGTCTTTCCAATATGGTTGAGCCGGATACGCTGCAATCCCTTATTCGCACCTTCCCGTTTGAAGAGATCCCTCAAAAGCTCATCAACACGGCGAATTTAGCGGGAGGCAGCGACAATATCACAGTCGTTGCCATCACAAAGCAGGAAAAGGTACAGGAGGATAGATGATGGATAAATATGTCGGAAAGCGTCTGGATGGGCGCTATGAGATCAAGGAGATCATCGGTGTCGGCGGTATGGCTCACGTGTATAAGGCCTACGATAATATCGACAACCGTATCGTTGCCGTCAAGATCCTCAAAGAGGAGTATCTCCAGAACGAGGAATTCACGCGCCGCTTTAAGAACGAGTCCAAGGCGATCGCCATTTTGTCACACCCCAATATCGTAAAGGTGTACGATGTGAGCTTCGGTGACAGAATGCAGTACATCGTCATGGAATACATCGACGGTATCACCCTCAAAGAGTATATTGAGGGTCAAGCGGAGTTCAAATGGAAAGAAGCGGTGCATTTCACGGTGCAGATCCTGCGTGCGTTGCAACATGCACACGACAAGGGCATCGTTCACCGTGATATCAAGCCGCAGAACATCATGCTGCTTCCCGACGGTACTATCAAGGTCGCCGACTTCGGTATCGCGCGTTTCTCCCGTCAGGATATGCGCACCACGCGTTCTACCGACAAGGCCATCGGCTCGGTGCATTACATCAGCCCCGAACAGGCTCGCGGCGAGATCACCGACGAAAAGGCCGACATTTACTCTGTTGGTGTGATGCTGTATGAGATGTTGACCGGAAAGCTCCCCTTTGAAGCGGACAGCGCGGTTTCGGTTGCGATCATGCAGATGCAGTCGGAGGCACAGCCGCCTCGTCAGATCAACGCGGCGATCCCTGAGGGCTTAGAGGATATCACCGTCAAGGCCATGCAGAAGGATACCTCCAAACGGTATCAATCCGCGGCGGAAATGTTGTACGACATCGACGAGTTTAAGAAAAATCCCAGTATCCACTTTGA
Source organism: uncultured Eubacteriales bacterium (assembly GCA_964482275.1). Taxonomy (GTDB): domain Bacteria; phylum Bacillota; class Clostridia; order Oscillospirales; family Acutalibacteraceae; genus RGIG3009. The sequence continues at coordinate 10,970 of CAYZXC010000010.1, read as the reverse complement.
ATACAAGTATTTTGTGGATGAAAGCCCTACGCGCTACATGGACACCATCAGCAAGGTGCGCGGAACGGAGCCTGTAAAACCGGTGAGCCGTGTCAAAGCGGAGGAGGTCGAGGAAGAGGAAGAGAAGAAGGGCTTCCCGATCATTCCGGTGCTGTGTGCTGTGGTCGGTGCGTTCCTGCTCATCGCGGTCATCTTTGTGTTCGTGGTGTTGGGTGATAAATTCTTCAACAACGATTCCGAACAGATCGAGGTGCCGAATTTCGTTGGTATGACGCTCGATGAGATCTCCAGCAACCCTGAGTACATGCAGTGGTTTACCTTTGAGACCGCGAAGGAGCAGTACAGCGACGAACCGGTGGGAACGGTCATTGACCAATCACTGGAAGACGGTATTACGGTGAAAAAAGGTGTGAAATCCATTACCCTGACAGTCAGCAAGGGTCCGAATCTGGTGCAGATCCCCAACGTAGTCGGTCAGCACCGCGACGCGGCACAGGCGGCATTGGAAAACGCCGGTTTTGTTGTGAAATACACGCTGGACGTCAGCAATGAGGTCGCTATTGATTTTGTCATTTCGCTTTCGCCCGCGGAGTATCCGGATAAGATGAACTACGGTTCCGAGATCACGATGGTGGTCAGCAGCGGCGAAACGCCGGCCGACCCGGTTGCTATGCCGGACGTGACGAACGTTTCCAAGGATCAGGCGATCGCGCTGTTGGAAGGTGCCGGCTTCACGGTAGCGGAAACGGATATCACCTATGTGGACGATGCGAGCGTTCCGGCAAATACGGTTATTTGGCAGAGTATTGCGGCGGACACTCCGACGGTTCCCGGCACGGCTGTCAAGCTGCGCGTGAGCACCGGTTATACGCAGGCGAAGGTGCAGATCCAGTTACCCACGCAGATGACCACACCGATCGACATGCAGGTGTATGTCAACGGCGAGCTGCGCGATACCTTCACCGGTCTGTTGCCCAATGAGGTCAAGGTAAAGGACGTTACCGTGAGCGAAAAAATGGATTCCTATACGGTGACGGTGCGCATTGCAGATAACGGCAAGGGCAATTACACCGCGTATGCCAAATACACGGTCGACGGCAAGAACGGTGTGGTGACCATTACTGAGCAGCCTGATCTGAATGTGCTGACGCCCGCCTCTACGGCAACTACGACAGCCGAGGAATGATGACACAAGCGAAACAAAGCGGGTTGATCCTGCAAAGCATCGGCGGTTTCTATTACGTAGAAACCGCCGACGCGGTTTATGAATGTAAAGCGCGCGGTGCGTTCCGTAAGGAGCATATTACGCCGCTTTCCGGTGACTGTGTCACGATTACGGTGCAGGCGGACGGTACCGGTATTCTGGAAGAGATCCTACCGCGCCGAAACGCGCTGGTGCGGCCGCCGGTCGCGAACCTGGACTGCTTGGCGATCGTGGCATCGGTTGCCGACCCGAAACCGAATCTGCAGCTTTTGGATAAGCTGATCGCGATTGCCGAGGATGCCGCTATCGAGCCGATCGTGGTGATCACCAAATCCGATCTGGACGATACGGTGGCGTTGGAAGCGATCTACCGCGGCGCCGGTTTTCCGGTGTTCGTGGTGACGAATACCAGTGAGGCGTCAGCCGCCGAACTCAAAGCGTTTTTGCGAGGAAAGATCACGGCGTTTACGGGCAACTCCGGTGTCGGAAAATCCAGTCTTCTCAACTTGATCGACCCTGCGCTGTGCCGCGAGACCGGTGAGATCAGCAAAAAGTTGGGGCGCGGGCGGCATACCACGCGTTCGGTCGTATTGCTGCCCTTGTCGGGCGGCGGATATTTAGCGGATACGCCCGGTTTTTCGGCGTTGGATATCGAGCGGACACAACCGATCGACAAGGATGCCTTGTTCGATTGTTTCCGCGAATTTGAGCCGTATTTCGGCAAATGCCGCTTTACCGGTTGCTCGCACGTGCACGAGCCGGATTGTGCGATCCGACAAGCGGTAGAGGCGGGGGAGATCTCCCCTTCACGGTACGACAGTTATGTGGCCATGTACGAGGAAGCGAAGCTGCGCAAGCCGTGGGAAACGATATGAACCTTTTGACCGACAGGAGATCCTGTCGGTCTTTTTTGTCACCTTTTTCGATTTCGTGAATACGCTGTTAATACAACCGTCGTTAAAGGGAGCGTGCGTTATGAGAAGGAGAAGCAGTTGCACAGGTGGATATTTTGCGGCTTTTGGCTTGGGCGTGCTTGTCGCACTGATCTTTCCCGTGCGCTTTATTCTTGTTGTGGCGGCGGTGGCGCTGGTGCTGGCGGGCCTTTCGTTGGTTCGCTGTTAAACTTTATGAGGGAGGAAAGCTTATGCAGATCGTGATCGTAAAGAGTCCCAAATTCTTTGGCAGCATCCTGAGAAAGGTTTTCAAGATCCCCAAAACCGAATATCCGGCATCGTAGTGTGACAGGACCTGATTAAGCGAAGGAGGCGCTATGCGCCTCCTTTCTTTTTGGTATATTCCGCCCTTTGTATGAATATAGTGAGATTAGAACAAGCCGTACAAAGGAGAGAGATGGATGGAACTTCAAACGACCATGCGACGAATCGGGTTGACCCAAACGATCTTCGATGATTTTGACGAGCGTCCCGTGGATTGCGATTTTATGCTTCCGGATTTTTTGCCGGATATCGCGGCAATCTTAAAATGCACGATGAAACCGGTAGTACAATCGCACCAGATCAGCGGTGATCGCGTGATGGCAGACGGAACAGTCTATCTGCACGTGCTGTATCTGGACGAGGATCGGCGGTGTGTACGCAGCTTTGAAAGCTCACAGCCTTTTACCTCAGTGTTTACTGTTAAAGAACTGTCGGGCAACGATGCCGTTGCACTCAGTGCGAAACCGAACTACGTTAACTGCCGTGCCACCAGCCCGCGCCGCGTGGATATTCACGGTGCGTTCAGTGTTAAACTGATCGTTACCAGCCAAACGGACACAGAGGTAGTGGAAACCGCGTCGGCTAAGGGGCTGTATACCAAGGGGTGTAAGGTCGTCTGTACAGTCCCCGGCGGCAGTGCGGAGAAGACCTTTACCCTCAACGAGGTGTTGGAGCTGGAAACCGCCGCTCCCGCGGAAATGATCATTCGCAGTGAGGCACACATTTGTGTCAGCGATTGTAAGCAGCTGCCGGGCAAGGCGGTCATCAAAGGCGATGTATTGCTGAAAACGGTTTATTCGACGGATACCGTGGCGGGCACACTGTGTCAGACAAAGCACAGCATTCCGTTCAGCCAGATCCTGGACGTGGATGGTCTGACCGAGGAGATGCTTTGCGAAGCTCGTGCGGAGATCGTGTCCTGCGACGTTCGGCTCGCACAGAATCCGGGCGGCGAAAGCCGCTTGCTATCGGTGAGCATCAAGTCCGCACTGTCACTGCAATGCTTTGCCGACGAAGCCTGTGAGCTGCTGACCGATGCCTTCCACACCGCCTATCCGCTGAGACTGACAACACAGCGCATTACGCCGTGTTGTATCACCGATCTTACACGGGAAACCGTAACCGCACAGGAGTCGGTCGTACTGCCCGACGGCGGTATTGCCGAAATACTGGATGTTTGGAGCGAAGTGACCACCGTCGCGTGCAACGAGGGCGCACTGGAGGGACAGCTGCTCGTGCAGCTACTCGCCCGCGATGCAAACGGTGTGGTATCCTATTACGAACGCCCGCTGGATATCACGGTTCCGCTTACCGGTGTCTGCGATCAGACCGCTGTGCGCGCAACGGTTTTGGATACGGATCACGCGTTGACCGGTGACCGCCTTGAACTGCGTATTAAACTGCTCATCTGCCGTCGCACGAGTGCCGCCGTGAGTTATCTTGCCATCACCGGCGTGCAAGCCGACGAAAGTGCGCCGTACCCCTGTGCTGAGGGCATGGAAAACTGTCAGGTCAAGGTCCGCTTTGCCGAGGCCGGTGACTCGCTGTGGGAGATCGCCAAAGCGGAGCACGCCTCACCGACTGCCTTGATGAGGGAAAACGAGCTTACTGAGGAGACCTTAACGGATCGCACGATGCTGCTGATTCCGTTGTGCTAATGAAAAAGCTGCCAAAAGGCGCACCTGTGATAAAGCAGGTGCGCCTTTTGCTGTCTTTATCGATATTCTGTAATAGACTTCCGGTGTTATTACCGCAGGTTATCTCGATGAGATGAGCAAGGATGAACAGATAAAAATGCTATGGGGAAATTTCCCCATAGCATTTTTGTATCGCTTCCCGGATCGTTTTCAGGAGTGTTTGCGTTAGTTCGGTCATAGCAGGACGGGGGTATCTCCCGCCGATTTATTTGACATAATATTATCGGCGGCAACAAGACGCCACCCTACAATATCGAGGAAAGTTAAATCCTGTTCTATGGAAGGTAGCCATTGTGCCTGCCTTTTTATGCTGCGATCGCTGTAAACAGCATGCAGCTTAGAATTCCGACGGCCGTCGGCAACGCAAAGGCAAGTGCGGTCCATTTGATGCTGCCGGTTTCCTTTTTTACCGTCATCAGCGTGGTGGAGCACGGCCAATGCCAAAGGGTAAACAGCAACATACTGACCGCCGTTTGCCATGTCCAGCCGTTGCTCACGAACAGTTCCCGCATCGTGCTGAGATCCTGCAGCTCGACCAGACTTCCCTGAGCCATGTACGTCATGATCATGATCGGTACGACGATCTCGTTTGCGGGGAAGCCCAGAATGAAGGCGATGAGGATCACGCCGTCCAGCCCCATTAGCTGTGCGAAGGGATCAAGAAACGTCGCGCAATGCTGCAGGAGGCTGATCCCTGCGACCGTCACGTTTGCCAGTATCCAGATGAGTAAGCCGGCAGGTGCCGCGACAGCGGCGGCACGGCCTAAGACAAATACGGTGCGGTCGAGCAACGAGCGCACGATCACTCGTCCGATCTGCGGCTTGCGATACGGCGGCATTTCCAGCGTGAACGACGAGGGGACGCCCTTTAGTATGGTACAGGAGAGCAGCTTCGTCACTCCGAAGGTGATGAGGATGCCCAGTACGATCAAGGCGGTGAGCAGCAGAGCAGAGAAAACGGATTCGGCAGCGCCTCCTGCAGTGCCGATGAAAAACATCGTCAGTACCGCGATGAGGGTCGGAAACCGACCGTTGCAGGGCACAAAATTGTTGGTCAGTATGGCCAGTAGCCGTTCTCTCGGTGAATCAATGATCCGCGCGCCGACCACGCCTGCGGCGTTGCACCCGAACCCCATTGACATGGTCAGTGCCTGCTTGCCGCACGCACGGCAGCGTAAAAACACATGGTCCAGATTGTACGCGATGCGCGGTAGGTATCCCACATCCTCCAACAAGGTAAACAGGGGGAAGAAGATCGCCATCGGCGGTAGCATGACCGAGATCACCCACGCCAACACGCGATAAGCACCGAGCACCACCGCACCGTGCAGCCAGTCGGGTGCGCCCAAGGCGTAGAACAGATCCGATAGTCGGTCCTGCACCCAAAACAAAGCGGTAGACAGCCACCTCGACGGCACGTTCGCGCCGGTGATCGTCAGCCAGAAAACGGCGACGAGCAGGGCAAGCATGAGCGGATATCCAAAGCGCCGTCCGGTGAGTAGGCGGTCGAGGCGTCTGTCGGCGGCATCGTATTCCGAGCGACGATGCTTGACCACGCCGCGGCAGATCTGCTCCGCTGTCTTCACAACAGAGGCGACGACTTGATCCTTAAATGTATCGGTCGTCAGCCCTGCCGCTTCGAGATCGCGCAGCGCCTCTCGCAAGGCTGCTTGTATGGCTTCGTCCCGCAGCAGATCGTTACCGATATATTGCGAGATAGCCGCTGTCAGTGCGGTATCCCGTTCCAATAGCTTTAGAGCAACGAATCGACGGCTCAGCTTCCCTTCGGTGCCGTTGCCTAACAGAGGTGTCAGACGCGACACGGCACTTTCCACCGCAACCGGATAGGAGGGCGCACAGCACGTCTCCTGACGCGTATGCAGGGCATCGTCCAGCGTGGTCAATAGTTTTTTGAGATCCTTATTCTGTCTGGCAACCATCCCGATCACCGGCACACCCAACCGCTTTGATAACAGCGGAAGATCCAGCTCGATGCCCTTCCGCTTTGCCTCGTCCAGCAAATTAACACAAACGATCACCCGTTTGCCGGTTTCAACGGTTTGCAGCACCAGGTTAAGATTGCGTTCCAGACAGGTGGCATCGCATACCACCACGACGGCATCCGGATCGCCGAAGCAGATAAAATTGCGTGCGACCTCTTCTTCAGCCGAATGTGCCATAAGGGAATACGTTCCGGGAATGTCTACCAGAATATATCCCTGCTGTTCAGAACGGCAGTGGCCCAGCGCGTTTGTCACCGTTTTTCCCGGCCAGTTGCCGGTGTGCTGATGCAGTCCTGTCAGTCCGTTGAACACGGTGCTTTTCCCAACGTTGGGGTTTCCTGCCAGCGCGACGACCTTGTCATACTCGGCGGTGCGCTGTACGGTCAATTGTTGATCCATCGCGGCTGTTCCCACCGACCGGTTTGTCAGTCCCATGCTTACAGCCTCCTGACATAGATGCGTCGGCAATCCTCACAGCGCAGTGCGATCACCGCGCCGCGAATACAAAACGCGATCGGATCACCGCCCGGCGCTTTCCCGACACATTCCACAAGTGTATTTTCCACTAACCCGATATCCAGTAAACGGCGGCGTATGCCGCCGGTCATATGTAAGGACTCCACGATCGCGCGCTCTCCGACCGCGAGTTCCTGCAACCCTATTCGCGTGTCCATATCTTGCACTCCTCCTATTGCCATGCTATGCGGTGAGAAAAAGATGGTGACGCAAGGTTGACTATTGGGGAGGATTGTTGTAAAATAGGGCAGGTAGTAAACAGCAAAGGATGGATGAATCATGCCACCCAGAAAGCATATCCGACAGCAAAAACAAAAGCAGGCCGCCCGCCGCGCGTTGATCGTGTTGGCGTTGGTACTGGTTTTGGCGCTTGTCGCCGGCGGTATTGCGCTGCTCGTTAAAACCATCAGCGAGCATACCGGCGGCGGTGAACCCGGCGTGACGACAACGACCGGTCCGCGCGAGCCCGCTGTGACCGCCACCGCGACGCTTGGCAGTTCGGGCGATATTTTGGTGCATAATCCGGTTCGTGTTTCGGGATATGATTCCGCAACAAAGACCTTTGATTATACCGATTCCTTTGCCTTTTTACAGCCGTATGTTTCGAAGCTGGATTACGCGGTGGTCAACGCCGAGTTTTCGGTCAGTGCAAACGGCAGCTACTCGTCCTTGCCGTTCCGCGTTCCCACCGCCATCGTGAAGGCGCTGAAGGATTGCGGATACGATATGGGCCTCACAGCCAACAATCATATTGCGGACGGCGGCGTTGCCGGCATTAAAAAGACGATGGAAACGCTTGCCGAATACGGCATGGATTACACCGGAAGCCGACAAAACACCGAGGACGACCGGTACGTTATCAAGGATATTAACGGCATTAAGATCGGCATTGTCAACTACACCTACGGTTCTTACTGGCATACCAACGGGTTCAGCACCTCGAATCTGCCGGCGTTTTATGAGGATGCGGAGTCACTCATCACTGAGATGCGCACAAACGGCGCCGAACTCGTGTATCTGTATATCCACTGGGGGCAGGAGTATTCGCTGGAACCCAACGAGTCCCAGCAGGAGATCGCACAGAAAATGTGTGATCTCGGTGTGGACGTGATCATCGGCGGCCACCCTCATAAGATCCAACCGGTTGAGCTGATCAGCAGTACCACCGGCGATCATCAGACGATCTGTCTGTATTCCAGCGGCAACCTGCTCTCCGGTCAGCAGATCGAGTGTATGGCGGGTGGCACGCAGGCGAACAGTCCGAGCTGTTTCCAGGATTCGTGGCATTTTGCCGGTTGTGACTATCCGGATGTCGCCGACAGAACCAAAGATACGCACCGCTTGGAGCATGGCACCAACTGTAACGACAACGGCCATACCGAGGACGGTGTCCTGTTTAACGTGACCGCCACCAAATACGAGGACGGAACGGTGATGATCTCCTCGGTGGACGTGTTACCGGTCTGGTGTATGGGCAGAGGCTTTGTGCGTGCCGGATATCCTACCAACAGCTCGTTTGAGGAATACATCCTCATTCCGTTGGATAAAAGCGTAGATTGGGCGACCGCCTACGGTCTGACCGAAGCGGAAATTATTGAGGCGGGGTATTCCTATGACCGCACCATGGCACTGCTCAGTGCCGGAATCACCGAGATCAACGCTGCTTGCCAGACGAATATCGACGCGTATATCGCAGACTTTAAGCAAGCACAGCTGACCACCACGACGGCAGCGACCGTACAACAATAAAAATAAAGCGCCGCTCTGTACACGTCGTACAGGGCGGCGCTTAGTTTATTTCAAGATGATCAACTCGTGGAGCCTAAACGGTGGCAACTTCAGTGTAACGGCATCACCGACCTGCGTGAACGGAATGGAAACGTCATCCGGCTTGGAAACGGCGGAGGTGATGTTCCGATCGACCTTCAGTGTGATGGTGACGTCGTGAAGCTTCGGGAAATCGGGTAACAGGAACACGTTTCCGCGGTTCACAGGAGGGGCATACAATACGTGAAGGGCTAAAAATCCCTCGTCCTTGTTTTCTCTAAGTCGGATCCTACCGCAAGAGGGGAGCTCGCTCGTCACGATCGCCTTTGAATACACCGATTCGATGGCCTTAATGACGTACCGTTCAAGAGCATAGCTGCCCGAACGGCTGTAAGCTTCAAAAACCGGATGCGCAAAATAGATCACGTTACCGCGCTTGACAAGAGCGGGATACTCTGCGGGGGTGGGTTGGTAGGGAGTGTTTTTATGACCGCAGAAGTGACGGAGCGTGCGGTTGAAATACGGCTCATAAACCCGTGCCAGCACCTCGCCGTCCGTTTGTACTTTGTAGGCACTGGAATAGGAGAGGAAAGGCGTGGTGATCTCGTCCACATCGCACCGTATGAAGTCGGTATCAGCGGATGACGGCTCAAGCTTGTGAATGCCGAGCTCATCGAAGATGCTCTCGTAACTGGCGACGATCGTGCCACCGTTATCCGAGAAGGCTTTGAGAGCCGCCTTGTCGGCGTTTGAGAAGTTGCAGCGATCGGGAAGAATGATGCAGTTGTACTTGGTCAGATCATCGCCGGATTCGACGACATCATATTCCAGATGCATGACCTGAAGCAACTTAGAGGTTCCCATATCGGATTCGGTGACGTGGCTGAGCCAGATCGCCAGATCGGTGTAGGCTCTTGTGTTTTCGCAATATTTTTCGATTTTTTTCACATAGTCAAACGCGTGGCCGATAACGGCATAGGTGCTTTCGTCGATATCACCCGACGGATGAAGATGGTCACCTACCGAGATCGAGGCCCCGACACTGAGCATATCGGCGCACTCATAACGGAGCGCCTCCTTGTTCTTGAATCCGCCGAATTCTCCCCAGTTGTGATGGAATTTTCCCGTCATACCGAGGAAATGCTTTCCGTACCGTTCAAAGAATTTGGCGCGGATGGGCATCAGATCGTAGCCGCCCCATGCCGTGGGCAGATCCTCCATCTCAAAGTGTGTCTGATAGGGATGATAGACGGTTCGGTTCATATTGGCTCCGCCGTTGTAGAAAACCGGAGCATCCTTGGCGTATTCGTGAACGATTCCCGTCAGCGTTTTCATCATCTCAATGCGCTTGAGTGTGTAATACTGCTTGGCATCCTCGTAATTTTCGGGATCCAGTCCCATTTCCCTCATTCCCGCACGGCACGCTTCACAAGCGCAGGCGTCGTTGATGAAGCAAATGTCGTAAAACACACCGTCGGACACATCGAAATTCTCACACAGCTCTCGCGTGAGTGCCTCTAAGTGATGGCGGTAATCGCCGGCCGGACAAAGCGTTGTCCAGGTGCAGTGCTCAAGCGGCTCGTCCAGCTTATCCTCCGAGGGGACGGCGCCTATGTATTTGGGCTCGCGGGTAAAGTAATCGATATGATGCCATTCGGGATGCTCGTCCGCATCCTTCTTGCTCCAGCCGATCGGAAGATAGATGGGTGCTTTTGCGCCGGCGGCGTGTATGGCCTCGATCTCTTCTTTCAAAAGATTAAACCTAAGGCCTGGATGCATCTCACTGACTTTTGACGGATAATAGGTGTACCCGTGATGGCATTTTCCGAAAACGGTGACAAGGTCAACGTTTGCCTCTTTGATGGTTTTCGTAAACTTTTCTTTGTCGAATTTTTCACCGATCCCCTCAATAAACGGGCTTGTGTGAAAATCAAGATGTACGCAGCGCATACCGATCCCTCGTTTCTTCTCGTTCCGAGTATAATTGTACAGTTTTTATACCATATATCGGCAGGAAAGTCAAGCGAGAGCCGCTGTGCCAACGCCTACGTTTATTCATAATATATTCATATTTGGAACACGCCACGGTAACGGTTGTTTAGTAAATTGAAGAATAGAGAAAGGGGGGAGGTACGTGGCCTTTCAGACCGTTTTTAAACGATACGAACTGAAATACATGCTCACGGTTCAGCAAAAAGAGCGCGTGCTGCGTGCCATTGAGCCCTATATGTCGCTGGACAAATACGGTCGCACCACGATCCGCAATCTCTATTTTGATACGGATACCTATCGTCTTATCCGGCGGTCGCTTGAAAAGCCGGCGTACAAAGAAAAGCTGCGCCTCCGCAGCTATGCGCAGGCTGAGGCGCACAGTCCGGTCTTTGTGGAACTGAAAAAGAAGTACCGTGGTGTTGTGTATAAACGACGTGTTTGCCTGCCGAACGAGGACGCTGTCAGGTGGCTGTGTGAGAACGATCGGCAACACGCACACGATTCGCAGATCTCGGAAGAGATCGACTATTTTATGGAATATTACGGTTGTTTGCGCCCGACTGTCTACTTATCG
>CAYZXC010000009.1:0-20999 GCA_964482275.1 uncultured Eubacteriales bacterium | reverse complement strand
AGCATAAAAATAATGGTAGGCACTTTCGTGTCTACCATTATTTTATCACTTCACTGATCAAGCACAGGCTTTTTGCTTTATTGAATGTGATTTTCGGCTTTCCAGTCAAGATAATCGTCGTAGGTCATCATCTTATCAATGATGGTGCCGTCGGCACGGAATTCGATGATGCGGTTGGCAACTGTTTCGATAAACTGGTGGTCATAGGACGAGAATAACACATTACCGGGGAAGGCAATCAAGCCGTCGTTGACCGCTGTAATGGACTCAAGGTCGAGATGGTTAGTCGGCTGATCCAACAGCAGAACGTTAGCACCAAACATCATCATACGCGAAAGCATACAGCGGACTTTTTCACCGCCGGACAATACCTTGACCGGTTTTTGAACATCGTCACCGGAAAACAGCATCTTACCGAGGAAGCCGCGCAGATAGGTTTCGGTGTTGTCGGCAGAATACTGGTTCAGCCATTGCAATAGATTCAAGTCGCAGTCATCAAAGAATGCGGAGTTGTCTTTGGGAAAATAGGATTGTGAGGTGGTACCGCCCCATTTAAAGGTGCCGGAATCCGGCGTGATCTCCTCCATGAGGACACGGAACAGTGCGGTGATCGCCAGCTCGTTCTCACCGACAAACGCGATCTTATCGCCTTTGTTAACGCGGAACGAAACATGATCCAATACGGTGTTGCCGTCGGTCGTCAGGCAAAGGTCTTCCACCGCCAAAATTTCCTTACCGGCTTCACGGTCCATGTTAAAGCCGACAAACGGATACCGACGCGAGGATGCCGGCATTTCCTCGACGCTGAGCTTTTCGATCAGCTTTTTACGTGAGGTGGCCTGCTTGGATTTGGATTTGTTGGCAGAGAAGCGCTGAATAAAGTTCTGCAGTTCGCGGATCTTATCTTCTGCTTTCTTGTTTTGCTCCTTCATGATCTTCTGCATCAGCTGGCTGGATTCATACCAAAAATCGTAGTTACCGACATAGATCTTGATCTTGTTATAGTCGACGTCCACGATATGCGTGCAGACATTATTGAGGAAGTGACGGTCGTGCGATACGACGATGACCGTACCGATATAATCCATTAAGAACTCTTCAAGCCACGCGATGGAAGCGATGTCCAAGTGGTTGGTAGGCTCGTCAAGCAGGATGATATCCGGCTGGCCGAACAACGCTTGTGCCAGCAGCACCTTGACCTTATCCTTATCCGGCAAGGTGCTCATCTGCTGATAGAGAATATCGGTGGAAAGGCCAAGACCTTGCAGGATCTGTCCTGCCTCGGTTTCCGCTTCCCATCCGTTAAGCTCAGCAAACTCGCCTTCCAGTTCAGAAGCGAGTACACCGTCTTCCTCGGTGAAATCCTCTTTGGCATATAACGCATCCTTTTGCTGCATGATCTCATACAGACGCGGATTACCCAAAATAACGGTATCCAGTACCGTATATTCGTCGTATGCATAGTGATCCTGCTTGAGCACTGACATACGGTTTTTCTTATCAATAATGACTTCACCGGAGGACGGCTCTAAATCACCCGATAAGATGCGCAAAAACGTGGATTTTCCGGCGCCGTTTGCGCCGATCACGCCATAGCAGTTGCCGGGCGTAAATAAGAGATTTACGTGTGTAAAAAGATTTTGTCCGCTGAAATTGATGCCTAAATCCGATACGGTAATCATGGTGCCTCCAAGATGTTTTAAAATTCGCTCCTTATTCTACCATGATTTTTCCCACGTTGCAAGAGTTGTTCACGAATCTGTGGGGAAATCTCGGAAAATAACCGCTTTGCCGTGGCCGCGCGGGCAGTATGAAACAGAGGCGATACATAAAAGAAGGGTAACAGTAACGCGAAGGAAAAACTCCAGCCGGCATAATCCAGATAGAGCAGCGTCCATTTGGCCGTATACCCTTTGGATAGGCGCTTTGATAACGATAGTGCGTGTCTTGCCGATATGACCTGTGTCAGCAGATATGAAGCGGGAATGTACCGAAACAGCAAGATCTCAGCAGCGATGAGAGCGATCACCAAAAATGTAAGGGAAAGTACAAACGAGATCATAGCAAAGGTCTCCGAGCCGGTTCTCTCAGCAGTTCTGCTGATATATAAAAAGAACGAGGAGGGACTACACAGCAATATATGCAGACCTGCGCGGCGGATCCAGAGTCCGAGTCGCCAGCCGATACTTCGAGAATATCCATAGCGGTAAAACCGAAACAATAGTTTTAGTTCGGCTCCGCTGCCATCGGTAACCAGTGTTTCATAGAAGAATGCACGACCGGCTTTCAGCGGTGATAGCAGCAACAGATCTGTCAGCAAAAACAGAGGGAAGAAAGGCGTATTCGGGAAATGATAAACGCTCACACCTTCCGCGGCAATTAAAAGGAGCTCCGCACATAGGCAAATTATCTGTACAAAGATTGCCTGCCTCCAGTGTCCCTGTAAATAAACAGCTGCTTGTGAACGGCTAATAAAAGTTTGTGCCATATCCTTCACCCCGGATAATAGTATGCACGAGACGAGCGCCTGTAATCATACCGTACCGTGGCGATGATGTAATCGTATGATGCTTTTCCGAAGCATATCGAAGGGGATGACCAACGCGGCCAGAGCCAGAATGATAAGCAATTCACGAAGCCTGAGCCCTGCGGTGCGGAACAGCGTACCGCCGTAGTAGATCAGTGCGATCTGTATAACGGTGACAGCGGTCATAACAATAACAAAAGAAGGATTTTTTCTTAGATTAGCGAGCAAATTAAGGCGCGTCGTACGCGCGTTGAAGCTGTTAAGAATACCGCAGAAAATGAAAAGGGCAAAGAAGGCGGTCATCCAATAGATGGGTTGTGTATCATAGCGAAACAAGATCTTCGAAAAGTCAAGCCGCAAAAACGCCACGCACAGGGCAATGGTAAACCCACCGGTACAAAGGATCTGATTGAGCATATACCGATTGAGGATCGGTTCGTCACGGCGCTTTGGAGGCTCCTCCATATATTCCATGAGCGGCGGTTCACCGGCAAACGCCAGTCCTGCTAACGTATCCATAATGATATTGATCCATAGCATCTGCATAACGGTCACCGGCGTGTCTATCCCGATAAACGGCCCAATGATCGAGATCCCGACCGCGCACAGATTCATCGTCAACTGAAAAATGATAAATTTTCGGATGCTTTTAAAGATGGTTCGGCCATACAAAACAGCCTTGGCAACCGAAGCAAAGTTGTCATCCAGTATCACAATGTCACCCGCTTGCTTAGCCACCTCGGTGCCGCTTCCCATGGCAAACCCCACATCAGCTTTTTTCAGCGCGGGTGCGTCGTTGACACCGTCGCCTGTCATCCCGACAACATACCCACACTCCTGTGCTAAGCGGATCAGGCGGCTTTTATCGCCGGGAAGCGCGCGTGCGATGACAAGTAGGGAGGGAAGACGCTCTTTGATTTGTACGTCACTCATGGTCGCCAACTCGCTGCTGGTCAGGATCCCCTGCGATTCCTCTGAGACCGTGCGGAACAATCCTGCCGAACGGGCGATGGCAGAGGCTGTTTCCTTACTGTCACCGGTCATCATCACGACCTGGATGCCGGCCTTGTGTACTGCTGAAACAGCCTTACGTACTTCAGGCCGCACATCGTCACGCAGTCCGGCAAACCCCACCAAGATCAGGTGCGACGGCGTATCGTCGAGCGGGTGATCGTCTATTGCAAGCAACAGTACACGCATGGCTTTTTTCTCTAACACGGAACGAATGCTTGTAAATTCTCCGGATAATGGGCGGATACTGCCGTCCGCAGCCAGATACCGATCACACGCCGGCAGCAGTCGTTCTGTGGCACCCTTGTATAAAGATATGCACGGAGTATCGTTGCCGGTAATCTCTACAGCAGACCATTTTCTGTCACTGCTGAAGGGGAGACGCTTCTGTACCGTGCAGTTTATGTGTAACGGATGACGGTCACAGATATATCGGAGCAATGCTCGGTCAGTGGCATTCCCACCCAGTATCTCTCCATCCGACAGTTGACTTTCCGTGTTGTAAAGACAGGATAACCGTACATACCGCCACAACGCTTTTTGGTGGCGCAGCGCCTGTGCGTTGGTGTAGGAATTCCCCTCAGCATCCACAAAAGTCGACACCTTTGGTTTGCCTTCGGTAAGGGTTCCGGTCTTATCGGTGAACAGCATGGTAATGCTGCCGGAGGTCTCAATTCCGACCAATTTTCGCACCAAGACCTGATCCTTTAACATACGGCGCATATTGGAGGATAAAACGACCGTGATCATCATAGGCAAGCCCTCCGGCACGGCTACCACCACAACGGTGATCGCCAGAGTCACAGCGTGAAGGATACTGCCGATGAGCGATCCCGTATCGGAAAATGCGGCGGCGATTGCCGATAGGGAGTAGCCGTTTTTGATGACAAGGCTGTGAAAAAGATCCGAAAAACCCACCACACCTGCGGCGACAAAACCGATTCGGCTGAGCGTTTTGGCAAGCCCGGCGAGGCGCAGCTTCAAGGGGCTTTCACGTGTCTCTTCCTGTAATTCATCGGCAACTTGTCCGTAGACGGTCCGGTCACCGACTTTGCTGACGCGCATAACGCCGTTGCCTGAGCAGATCACGCTTCCGCGAAGGAGCGAAGATATGCCGGAGAGTTCGAGGTCTTCAACAGTGTGATTTGCGTGCTTTTCCGCTTCCTCACTTTCACCGTTGAGGGCGGATTGATCGACACGTAATTCGCCTTCGATCAGAACGCCGTCAGCCGGGATCCTTTCACCGCTTTGCAGCAGTACAATATCTCCGACAACGATTTCATCTAACGCAACCGAGCACAGTCGTCCGTCCCGTCGAACGCGGCAAAGAATTCGGCTTGCCTCCTCCTGCAGTTTTTCAAACGCGGATTCACTGCCGTATTCCGAAAGCGTTGACACGAAGGTGGCCAGAAATACGGCGATGGCAATGCCTGCGGATTCATACCAATCGTGATTTCGAAACAAAAACAGGATGTTGATGCCCAAGGCAATCAATAAAACTTTAATGATGGGATCTCCGAAATTGCTGAGATATTGTCGCAAAAAGCTCTGTCGCTTTTTACGTGTGAGGGCATTGCTTCCGTGCTCCTTACGGGAAATCGCCACCTGCTGCTCGCTCAGTCCTTTTGTCGAATAGTCCGTCATGATTGTCCACTCCTTTTACCACACTATATTCACAGCCTGTACGGAATAGACACTGACGCTTCAATTTGTCATTTATCGGGAAAACCTCTTATTTTTCTCTGACCGTATATGACAGGAAAAGAAGAGGACAGGCCCTATAATAGAGGTAACAAGGTGGTGTAAAAAATATGAAGGATATGAGTGGCGGAGGCATGATTGCTGTCAAAAAAGCCTGGTGGGAAAACGGCGTCGGACGCACATTGATCGAAATGGTCAGCGGCATCGTCTTGGGACTGTTATTACCGCGCGCGTCAGTGTATGAGGGGCTAATGCCGTTCGGAATCGGGTTGGCCGCAGCAATCAGCGGCCCCGGAACCGTGCTGATATATCTGGCGGCCCTAATGGGATATTTGCTTCAAGGAGCGGCTGTTTCCTTGCGTTATGTGGCGGCACTGGTCGCCGTCGCAGGCTTGCGGTGGGCAATCAGCGGATTTCGTGCGATCTCGCGTTCCGTGATATTTCCGGCGGCTGTCGCGTTTGTAGGCCTATTGGTAACAGGCAGTGCTCTGCTGTTAAGTGCAAACCCAACCATAAGTGCTATTCTGACCATCATCGCCGAAAGTCTTCTCGGCGGCGGCTTTGCCTATTTTACGGCAGTATTCTGGAGGGAGATTTCCCTTTTGAAAGACCGGTCGCTTTCCGCTCAAGGACAGCTAAGTACTATCGTATTAACATCGGTTGTAATGATGGCTCTGCTTACTGTCGAGTTCGTCGGCATCGCACCCGGTCGCATTTTGTGTGGCGTGGTGATCTTGCTGGCAGCTCGCTGTGCTCATATCGCAGGAGGAGCCCTGGTTGGGATTTTAATGGGCATATCCGTATTGCTTGCGACGCCGGATATGGCACACCTGGCACCGGCGTTTGCACTTGGCGGGGCGTTATCAGCGGTGTTTTCCGAAAAGGGAAAATTGGCTTCTGCAGCGGTATATATGATGTCGATCGGTATCGCAACCGTTCAGGCGAGTAACGAGGCAGTCGTGATTATCGGCTTATATGAATCAGCGGCTTCCTGCTTGCTGTTTTTGGTGCTGCCTTCTGCGGCGGAAACCTTGATCGAACGAACTTTTTTACAGGTGCGTCAGCTTCCGGAGGTGTATGCTTCCCGTAAGGCGACTGCACTCAAAATGGAATACGCGGCAAAAGCAATGACAGAAGTGGTTGGCACAGTGGATACCATATCGTGTCAGCTCGCCACTCTCGGTGCCCCGGAGATCGGAAGTATGTGCCGCGAATGTACAGATGAGATCTGTAAAACATGTAAAAAGCGCACCGCATGCTGGGAGACACATTTTTCTGCCGTGATGGATTCCGTAAACCATGCTGTGCCTATTTTGCGGGATAAGGGAACCGTTACAGCAGAAGATTTTTCGGGATATCTAAGTTCAGCGTGTACCTCGGCAGAAGCTCTTGCTGATTGCCTGACAGCAAGGTATCGGGAGTTTTTGGTTCGGGAAGCCGCTTTTCGCCGTTTGCATGCGCTGCGCGGGATCGTCAACGATCAGTTTGCCAGCATGGCTACTATGCTGGAGGAATTTGCTCATCGTTTTTCGGATCCCGAATGGTCGGATGTTGAAACTGAAAAACGTATTCGGAATGCGTTGGCAAGGGAAAAGATAGAGGTGCTGTCGCTGTCTTGCCGCATCAGCGATCGTGGGAGAATGACCGTGGAGCTGTTACTGGACGGCAAATACCAACCGCACGATAAAAGGGCGTTTCGGCGCAAGATCGGTGAACTGTGCGGCAGATCTTTTGCCGCGCCGATCACGGAATATGCATCGGGTGTAACCCGCATTTCGTTTGTCGAACAAAATACCTATCGGGTAGCGGTCGGAACTGCACAGCTTGTGTGTAAAGGTGAAAAGCTTTGCGGCGATGCTTACGAGATCTTTCGCGACAGCGAGGGGAGTCAGTTGTTGGTACTCAGTGACGGCATGGGCAGCGGCGGCAGAGCGGCTGTAGACAGCGCCATGGCGGCGGGACTGGCTGTGCGATTGCTCAAAGCCGGATTTGGATATGAAAGCATCTTGAAGATGATAAACACGGCGCTTATGGCAAAGTCGGAGGATGAGAGCTTAGCAACGCTGGATATCGTGGATATCAATTTGTTCAGCGGCGATGTGCGGATGCTAAAAGCGGGAGCGGGAGCTTCGCTTCTATACAGCAAAGGACGCATATCGCGCATAGAGGAATCGTCGCTACCGCTTGGAATACTACGTGAGCTTACCTTTGCGCAGACCTGCGACAGGTTGGTGGAGGGCGATATTTTGATTACCATGAGTGACGGTGTCAGCAATGAAGGGATGTCGTGGGTGGAGGATATCGTGAAAGCGTATTCTCCCGGTGTCGAATGTGATCTGAGCGAATTGGCAGACGCGATCGCGACAGGCGCACGCGAGCGTCAGGGGACGGACGAGGATGATATAACGGTTTTGGTGGCTCAGCTACGAAAAACGGCATAAGCAAGCCCCGCGGTAAAACACCGCGGGGCTTGCTTTATGATGGGTATTTAGCGCGCCTTTTCGGCGACCTCTTTGAGTGCTTTAGCAATAAACTCATCCATTGTCATGGTGCCGATATCGCCGTCCTTACGGGAACGAACCGATACCAGACCGGCTTCTGCTTCTCGCTCGCCGATAACCAGCATATACGGGATCTTCTGCATCTGGGCTTCACGGATCTTGTACCCGATCTTCTCGTTGCGGATATCGGTTTCCGCACGGAAGCCGTATTGCTTCAAGGTCTCAGTGATCTCGCAAGCCTTGTCAAGCAGCTTTTCAGACAAGGGGAGCACACGGATCTGCTCCGGTGCAAGCCACAGCGGGAACGCGCCGGCGTATTTTTCAATAAGATACGCGAGCGTGCGCTCATAGCAGCCGAGGCTGGTGCGATGGATGATATACGGCCGTACCTTTTGACCGTTTTGATCGGTATATTCCATATCAAACTGTTCAGCTAACAGCTGGTCGACCTGGATGGTTACGATGGTATCTTCTTTGCCGAACACATTGCGATACTGAATATCCAGCTTCGGACCGTAGAAAGCAGCTTCGTCAATACCGATCTCGTAGTCGAGGCCGAGATCGTCGAGGATCTTGCCCATGATTCCTTGCGCTTCATCCCATTGTTCGGGGGTACCGATGTATTTTTCCTTGTTGTTGGGATCCCACTGAGAGAAACGGAAGGTGCAATCCTCCCACATACCTACGGTATCCAATACATGCTTAGCGAGCTCTAAACAACCCTTAAATTCCTCTTCCAACTGATCGGGACGCAGGATCAGGTGGCCTTCGGAAATCGTGAATTGACGCACACGGATGAGACCGTGCATCTCACCGCTGTCCTCGTTACGGAACAGGGTAGAGGTCTCGCCCAAACGCATCGGCAGATCACGGTAAGAGCGGGCCCGATTCAAAAACACCTGATACTGGAAAGGACAGGTCATCGGACGCATGGCCAGGCATTCTTTGGATTCGTCGGTGGGATCGCCCAGCACGAACATGCCGTCTAAATAGTGGTCCCAGTGGCCGGAGATCTTATACAAATCGCTCTTAGCCATCAGCGGCGTTTTGGTCAACAGATAGCCGCGCTTTTGTTCTTCGTCCTCGATCCAGCGATGCAGCAGCTGTACAACACGGGCGCCCTTCGGGAGCAGGATCGGCAAGCCCTGTCCGATAACGTCCACTGTTGTGAACAACTCCAACTCGCGGCCGAGCTTGTTATGATCACGTTTCTTGGCTTCCTCTAAGCGGTTCAGATGTTCTTCAAGCTCCGCACTTTTCGGGAATGAAATGCCGTAAATGCGTTGCAGCATTTTGTTCTTGGAATCACCGCGCCAGTACGCGCCGGTCGCGCTGAGCAGTTTCACTGCTTTCAAACGACCGGTATCCGGCAGGTGAGGGCCGGCGCAAAGATCGGTGAAATCACCTTGGCGGTAGAATGAGATCTCACTATCGGCAGGCAGAGCTTCAATGAGTTCCACCTTGTACGGCTCGTCCTTCATCAGCTCCAACGCCTCGGAACGGGGCAGGGTAAAGCGTTCGATCGGAAGCGCTTCCTTGATGATCTTCTTCATTTCGGCTTCGATAGCAGCCAGGTCGTCCGGAGAAAACCCGCCGGTGTGATCAAAGTCATAGTAGAAGCCGGAATCAATAGACGGACCGATCGCCAGTTTTACATCCGGAAACAGGCGCTTGACAGCTTGTGCCATCACGTGTGAAGTGGTGTGCCAATAGGCTTTTTTTCCGTCGATATCGTCAAAAGTAAGGATCTCCAGGGCGCAGTCCTCGGTCAAAACAGTGCGCAGATCAGCGACCTCGCCGTTGATACGGGATGCGCAAGCGGCTCGATATAAACCCATAGAAATTTCGCGGCACAGTGCATCCACAGTCGTATTTTCTGCGACCTCGCGCACATCGCCGCCTTTTAATGTGATTTTCAGCATACTGTATTCTCCTTTCAAAAACAAAAACCCCGCCCCTGTATACGAGGGGCGGGGCATAACAGCCTCGCGGTTCCACCCTGATTTACGAATAAAAAATCCGCACTCATTGTTGCCGATAACGGGGCATACCGTCGTTCTTTCGCCGAAGTTCCCGAACGCGCTCCGGGGTGGTAAGCAGTTGCCGATCTTCGCACCCTTTTCAGCTGCCGGATGCTCTCTGGAAGAAGACTACGGTGCAAATGCCGTCCCCGTCGTTGCTTTAACGAGATTATGGTAGCATCAAAGAACACATTTGTCAAGGAAAAAGCCGAAAAACATTGACAGAGACATAGTGAGTCCGTTATACTTAACGGTGACAGGCGATGAACCCTGTCACATTAAAATTGAATCACGGAGGCCGTCAGGTGTTCAGCAATAATACGCTGACCGAACAAGGAAGAGGGGTGTGAATCCCCCGCGAACCCGTCGCTGTGTTTGGGTGACTGCCGTTTCCATTTGCCACTGAGAAATCGGGAAGGCGAAACGGTGCGACCCATGAGTCAGAAGACTTGCCTGATGTAGCCGTGCAGAAAGCCACGAGTGTTGGCGAGGGCACAAGTTACAGCCGCTTTCTTTCGGCTTACCCTTCTTGTACACCCTCCTGCCGGTATCGCTAACGCGATTCGGAAAGAAAGGGTGCATTTTTATGCAAAACAAGAAATGGGTGGGACTGGCCATTGGGTTTGTGGTGCTCGCATTGGTGGTAGCGGCAGCTGCTGTTATCTACGTGACAACACGTCCGGAACCGCAAGAGGGTGCCAAGACGATCACAGTTCAAATCGTGTATGATGATGTCGATACTACCGTCATGATCGACACCGATGCGGAATATCTGCGTGGCGCCTTGGAAGAAAAAAATCTGATTGCCGGTGATGAGTCTCAATACGGTCTGTTTGTGAAAACGGTAAACGGCCGTACCGCAGATGACGCGAAGCAGGAATGGTGGTGCTTTACCAAGGGGGGCGAAACGCTGATGACGGGTGTTGATACCACGCCGATCACGGATGGAGAAACGTTTGAAATGAAACTGATGGTTGGCTATGATTCATTCTAAGCTCACGTTATTGGAATTGGTGATCCTGAGTCTTCTGGGTGCATTGCTGTTTGTCGTACAGGTGGCACTCGGCTTTCTTCCAAACATCGAATTGGTATCGGTTCTGATCATCGTATATGCTCGTGTTTACGGCTGGAAGGTGTTTTACCCGCTCTATCTGTTTGTGGTGTTAGAGGCCGTTTGGTACGGTATCAACACCTGGGTCATCCAGTATGCCTACGCTTGGCCCATCCTGGCGCTTGTCGTTTTGCTGCTGCGTCGGTACGATTCACGCGCACTGTGGGTGCTTGTGAACACTGCCTACGGCTTCTTGTTCGGTGCTTTCTGCTCGATTACCTACTTCTTTATAGGCGGCTTTTCGACCATGGCGGCGTATTGGATATCCGGTATTCCGTTTGATTTACTGCACATGGGCGGCAATTTCCTAACAACGCTGATTCTTTGTGAGCCGCTGTATCGACTTTTAGCCCGTCTGAAACAAACCATACATTGATAGAAAAGCACGGTAAACGACCGTGCTTTTCTATTGACTTTATTGCAAATTTATCCTACAATAAAACTGTCTATTGCAAATGAAGAAGGGGGAAACGTGATGAGAATGCGTCGATGTGCCGGATTGCTGGCAATGGCCGTTGTCGCTTGTATGCTGTTGTCCGGCTGTAACATCATCGGCTTGGATGTGGAAAATCAATTGATCCCCCCGCAAAACGATAAAGAACAAAACGCTATGCAGACGGCGCTGTATGACTACTTACAGAGTTATAATTTCACACTTACCTATCCCACCTCAGGGGATTATCAGACACCGTTTATCATACTGGATCAGATCAAGGAGAGGGAAATCCTCTCGTCAGAAACCGCAACAGAAGCCGAAACGCCGGATTCAGATTCCTTAAGCAACTGGGGTATTGCGTTTTATCGTTGGAATATGAATAACGCCAAAACCAAGATCCACCTTCTCAAGAAAAACCAGGATGGCGTGTGGGAAACCGCTGCGGATATTGAGGGACTTGGCGAAGATGTCGCGGAAGTGAATTTCGCCGATCTGAACGGCGACGGATTCCCGGAGCTTCTTGTCGGCTGGAATATGTACAATACCACAGACAAGCGTCTGGCTATATACCGTATTGACCGACAACTGTCCACCGTTGTCTTCGAAAACGCATATACCGCTCTGAGAGTCGCGGATATGACCGATGACGAGGCAGAGGACGTGCTGTTGTTCAATATCAGCAGCGGTGACGCCGAGGTAAAGGCGCGTTTATACTCGTATGTAAACAGTCAAATGCAGTTCCGCGGTGAAACGAGGCTGGACAGTGGTATTAAGCAGATCGGATCTTCGATCGTGGCGGCGCTGTCACCGACTGTTAACGGTTTCTTTGTGGATTGTCAGAAAGACGCAGATACCACGATCACGGAGTTGATCTATTGGAATAACAGTTCTCTTGAGTCTCCTTTCAGCGATAAGGAAACCAACCTGAATACCATGACGGCGCGCGAAACCGGTCTTGCTTGCCAGGATATTGACGGCGACGGCGCTGTGGAGTGGCCGGTTTCGACACGGCTGAGCGGATACGAAAATTCCGTTTTAGAGAAAACGCTTTGGCAAACGGATTGGATGACATACGATTTTCGTTCTGCACAAGCGGTACGGAAGTTCAGCAGCATTGTGAATCCGATGGATTCTTACATGCTGCGGTTGCGCGATGAATGGGCAGAGGGTACTATTGGTATCTCGTATGACGGGGAAAATCATACTCTGCACTTCCGGCCGGCGGAAAAAGACGAGGATTTTCTGCAATTACTGGCAACTCACTCCGATACCAAGATCGCACTTCCGGATGGATTTTCGTATTTTGACGGACTGGACACCTGGCACTATGCCGTTTGGGTCGATACAGAGGTCGTCACACTGGAAGAAATCCAATATCTGTTTGTGGTGCTTTAGGGTAGACGAGGTGCCCTGGGAGGACTTTTTATGACACGCGTTTTGGTTTGTGAAGATGAGCGCCCGATCCGCGAATTACTGGCTATCAACCTAAAACGATACGGATACGAGGTCTTTGAGGCTGTTTCCGGAGAAGAGGCGCTGCAGGTCTTTGACGAGACCCCCGATATCGAATTGGCTTTGTTGGATCTCATGTTGCCTAAAATGGACGGTTTTGCTGTATGTGAAGCATTGCGTGAGCGGGATGCGTCCATGGGGATCGTTATGCTTACCGCACGCGCACAGGAAAGCGAGAAGGTCAAAGCGTTAAAGCTTGGTGCGGATGATTATGTCACAAAGCCGTTCAGTCCTTCCGAGCTTGCTGCTCGACTGGAAGCTTTAGAGCGGCGAATTTCTCGCTCGAAATCGAGTGTACTTCGGTCAGGTGAATTTGTTTTGGATCTGCGTACACACACGTTGAAAAAATCTGAAAAACCGATCGAGCTTACGCAGGTCGAGTTTCAGCTGATGCAATGCTTCTTGGAAAACCAAGGACGCCCGCTGTCACGGGTGGATATTTTGCATCGTGTGTGGGGCGAGGAGTATTTTGGCGAAGAAAAAATTGTGGACGTCAACATCCGACGTTTGCGTATGAAAATTGAAAACAGTGCTTCAGACCCGCGCCACATCGTGACGGTGTGGGGAACGGGGTACTGTTGGAACGACGGATAAGCACAGTCCCATACTGCAGAGAGGAGGAACGAATATGCTGTTCAAAAAAGTAACACGGCGCTGGCTGATCAACGGCCTCGGCGCTGTGGTCGCTTTGCTTGTTATCATTGAATTCGCAGCGGCGTTTTTGGTTCGTTCCTATTATTATCAGCAGGCACAAAACAGTCTATATACCCGTGCGGTCTCCCTATCGGATATGCTCAGATTGTATGTGGATGACGCGGATTTCGATTTTGAAGAAAGCGCGAAAACCTATATGGAGGATTTTTCCGAGCGGAATAAAATGGAGTTTCAGGTTCTGGATGCCACGGGAACCGTTTTGGCGAGTTCGACCGGTTTCCTTCCGCAATCGAATATGCTGCCGGATTATCAATCCGCTGTGCAAAATGCTTCTACCGGGTCAAAATCGGCCTGGGGCGTGTGGAATGGTAAAAATGCGGTTGGGCAGAATGTGTTGGCCTTAACCATGCTGGTTACTAAATCCAATGATACGGTATGCGGAGCTATTCGGTATGTCGTTGCCTTGGATAACATCGACAAGCAGGTTACACTGATCACATCGGCAATGATCGCGTTTGGGTTTGCGATTCTGTTCTTTGTTATGCTCATTAGCTCGTATTTTGTCAACAGCATCCTCCGGCCTCTCAGCGAGATCGGTGATGCTGCAAACAAAATTGCAGCAGGCGATTATTCTCATCGCATCGGGAAGCAATATGACGATGAGATCGGCGATCTGTGTGATACCATCAACGGTATGGCGGCACAGATCGAATCCGCCGGTGAATTGCAAAACGAGTTTATTGCGTCTATCTCACACGAATTACGCACCCCGCTTACTGCTATCAAGGGCTGGAGCGAAACGTTAAAGGAAGGCGGGCTTGAGGATCCTCAATTGCTGAGTCGCGGGCTGGATGTGATCGGCAGCGAAACGGACCGCCTTTCCGGTATTGTGGAAGAATTACTGGATTTTTCGCGCATTCAAAAGTCAAAACCGACTGAAACCAAAGAGAAGCTTGATGTATACGCTGAGATTCAAGAGGCGGTTTTCCTTCTTAACGACCGTGCGAAAAAACAGGGGATCAAGCTGACCTGCACAGAACAGGAAGCCTTGCCGGTGATTCAAGGTAACGGCGATCGCCTGCAGCAGGTGTTTGTAAATATCATCGACAATGCGATCAAGTATGCCAAACCAGAAAACGGCGTCATTCACGTTGATGCGGCGCCGGTTACCGGTGGCGTTCAGATCGTGATCAGCGATAACGGCATCGGTATTTCGGAGGACGATCTGCCGTTTGTAACCGAACGCTTTTACCGCGCCGCCAATACACAACCGGGCTCCGGTATCGGTCTGGCGGTCGCTCAAGACATCGTAACCGCCCACGGCGGTACGTTGCTGATCGAAAGCGAGCTTGACAAGGGAACAGTCGTTACTATTACGTTACCGGTATAAGGAGTGAACAAGTATGCCTGATATGAAAAAAACATCCATAGGCGGCCAGGCGCTGATCGAAGGCGTGATGATGCGCGGCCCGAAAAAGACTGCAATGGCGGTACGCCATACGTCGGGAAATATCGTCACCGAGGAATGGGAGCTGGATGCGAATAACAAACCGAAATTTTGGAAAATGCCGTTCTTCCGCGGCATATACAACTTAGTAGACTCGCTTCGCTTCGGTTATAAATGTCTGATGCGCTCGGCAGAGCTGGCCGGTCTGGAGGAAGATACGCCTGCAGACGAACCGCAGACGGCCGGACAAAAAGCAGTGATGACCGTCATGATGGTCATCAGCACTATTCTAGGTGTTGTGCTGGCACTCGGTTTGTTTATGTATCTGCCGTCCTTTTTATACAAGCTGATGGCAAGTGGTCTGGATCGCCTGAACGGTAACGATTTCTGGATGAACAACGCTGTTTTGCGCGGCGTGTTCGAAGGCTTGCTTCGTCTTGTGCTGTTCTTAGCCTACATTTCGGTGATTTCGTTGATGAAGGACATCCGCCGTGTGTTTATGTACCACGGTGCCGAACATAAAACGATATTCTGCTATGAGCACGGCGAATCGCTGACCGTTGAAAATGTCAAGAAACAAAGCCGTTTTCACCCACGTTGCGGTACCTCGTTTTTGATCTTAACATTGCTCATTGGTATCATCGTTTCGATCTGTATCCAAGTGCAAACCGTATGGTTGCGCGTACTGATTAAAATCGCGCTTCTTCCGCTTACAGTCGGTATCGGTTATGAGCTGATCAAGCTTGCGGGGCGAAAGGAAAACGCCTTTACACGTATTATTTCGGCACCCGGTCTTTGGATCCAGCGAATCACTACGCGTGAACCGGACGACGATATGATCGAGTGCGCCATCACTGCCTTTATGGCGGTGGTTCCGGAAGACGAACAAGCGGATAAGTGGTAAATTGGTATGACGGTTTTTGAGTTGCAAAAACGAATAGAAGATGTATTGGAGGCGGGCGGTTGTGAAACCCCCGCCTTTGACGCCGTATGCCTTTTGGAGGATGTCGGAGGAATCGGCAGAGGAAAAGTGCCATCCTCACGCTCTCTGCTGTTATCGCCGGAACGCGAAACAGCGGTATTAAATGCCGCTACGCGGCGCGCCGCAGGAGAACCGCTCCAGTACCTTTTGGGGACCTGGGATTTTCTTGATTTGACATTAGAGGTGGGGGAGGGCGTTCTCATCCCACGTCCGGAAACCGAATTGTTATGCGAGCTTTCTGCGGAATGTTTGCAGGCATTGCCGCATAAGAATGTGTATGATCTGTGCGCCGGCAGTGGGTGCGTCGGCTTGGGAATCGCCTCACGTTGCCCGTCTGCCTCGGTAACAGCGGTGGAGCTGTCGGAGAAAGCGTTTTCCTATCTGCAACGCAACATCGCTCGCTATCCCGCATATCACGTGACGGCAGTGCAGGCGGATGTGCTTGTAGAATACGATCGCTTTAAGGGACCGATGGATGCCATCGTATCTAACCCTCCGTATATACCGACCGCCGATCTTGACACCTTACAGCGTGAAGTACAACGTGAGCCGCGCATGGCATTGGACGGTGCCGAGGATGGCTATCGCTTTTATCGCGCAATCGCCGAGCAATGGTTGCCAAAGCTATCGCCCGACGGCTTTGTTGCCGTTGAGGTGGGGATCGGGCAGGCGCAAACGGTTGCTGATCTGTTCCGTGCACACGGTATGACGCAGACGGCCATATATCCCGATTTTGCCGGTATCGACCGTGTTGTGATCGGAAAGCGGTGAATATGAATGAATATTCATCCTAGAATTCGTTGAAATTACGGTATCACCACAAATAATCATGCATAACGTCACATTTTTTTGCGCGTTGCAGACATCTCTTGTGGAATTCGTGGAAATCTGTGAAACTTTATGAAAAAGTATTGATTTTTTATTCAATCAGTCGTATAATGTGAATAGTTCAAACGGAGCTACACTCCAACATTGATAGAAAGAGGGATTTGTTGTGAAAAAGTTTTCCAAGGTTCTGGCTCTGCTCATGGCATTGGCAATGATCGTTACTTGCTTTGCTGCTTGTAGTGGAACGGAAAAGAAACCGTCTGTCGGCGTGCAGTCTGGTACCACCGGTGAGTTTTTTATGAAAGGCGATACGGATGCCGGTTTTGAAGGGTTTACCAATATCGAAACCAAATCGTATGATAACGCTGGTCTTGCGGTTACCGATATGAAAAACGGTAACGTGAAGTATGTGGTTATTGATGCTGCTGTTGGTAAAGAGTTGGCTGAGAAGAATCCCGAAATCAAGGTGATTGATTACGCTCTTACTAAAGAAGATTTTGGTATCGGCGTTGACAAGGCACAGCCTGAGCTGCTTACCAATATCAACAACATCTTGGCAGCTAAAAAGACCGAGATTGAAGCAATTTATGCCAAGTATGCAGACGTCAATGACGACAATGCTTCCTCTTGGACCGGTACAAAAATCCCTGGTGGAACCTATGACGCTTCCAAGGATCAATTGGTAGTAGCGACCAATGCCGCTTTTGCTCCTTATGAGTTTACTGTTGGTAATGAATTTGCCGGTATTGATATGGAAATTGCCAAGATGATAGCAGATGAACTGGGCATGGAACTGGTAATCAGTGACATGGCATTTGAATCGGTTGTTACCTCGATCGGTAAAAACGGTGTGGATATTGCAGCATCCGGTCTCACTATCAATCCTGCTCGTGCGAAGGTTGTAAACTTCACGACACCGTATGAGGAAGGCTCTTATCAACTTATTTTAGCCATGAAGGATGACACCTCGTTCGATGCTTGCAAGAGCGCAGAAGAGGTGCTGACGAAGTTGAAGGAACTTAAGTAATTATGACAAAAGTTGAATGGGAACTGTTCTACGATAAGTTTATTACGAATTGTGGCTACCAAACCGCTCTCAGCGGTTTGGTAGTTACTTTGGAGGTTGCGATATTCGGTCTGCTTATCGGTGTTGTGATCGGTACAATGATCGCGCTGATTAAAATGATACCACGCTATCATGTGTTTCCGCGTATTTTGTCCGGTATATGCGATATCTATGTCGGTCTGTTTCGCGGAACGCCGATGGTGGTACAATTACTTATCGGATGGTTTGTGCTGATGCCGTCTCTTGGCCTACACCTTGACGGTGTGGTCGTTGCCATCCTCATTTTCGGCATGAACAGCGGTGCTTATGTGTCGGAAATCATGCGTAGCGGTATTCAATCAGTAGATGCGGGACAGCTGGAGGCTGCGCGTGCTGTCGGTCTTGGGTATTGGACCTCTATGATGAAAATTGTGGTACCGCAGGGTGTCAAAAATATTTTGCCCACATTGGGGAATGAGTTTATCACCCTTATTAAGGAAACCTCTGTTGTCAGTTTTATTGCGGTTGTGGACATTACCAAAGCGTTTCGACAAATTGGTGATTCCAACTACAGTTACATTATCCCGTATTTAATACTGGCAGTTGTGTACTTAATTTTGGTTATGGTTATTTCCTTCTTTGTGAAATTGATGGAAAGGAGATTGCACAAGGGTGATTAAGGCCATTAATCTTTGCAAGAGCTTTGGCAAATTACAGGTTCTTAATAATATAACCGAAACCATCCATGAGGGTGAACGGGTTGTCATTATCGGTCCCTCCGGCAGCGGCAAAAGTACCTTTTTGCGGTGCTTAAACTGTATGGAAGATCCGACCTCCGGTTCTGTTATATTTGAGGGGGAGGACTTGGCGGATCGAAAAGTGGATATCAACAAACACCGCCAAAACATCGGCATGGTGTTTCAGCAATTCAATTTGTTTAACAACAAAACTGTGTTGGAAAACATCACGCTTGCGCCTATACACTTAAAAAAAATGACAGCTGACGAAGCAAAGGAGAAGGGTATTGAACTCTTAAAGCGTGTCGGCTTGGAGGATAAAGCGGACGTGTATCCTTCCACGCTGTCTGGCGGACAGAAGCAACGTGTTGCCATCGTACGCGCTCTCGCCATGAACCCGAAGGTGATTTTGTTTGATGAACCCACTTCCGCTCTTGACCCTGAAATGGTTGGCGAGGTGCTGGATGTTATGAAACAACTTGCCGCCGAGGGCATGACGATGGTCGTGGTCACACATGAAATGGGTTTTGCGCGCGAGGTGGCGGATCGTATCCTGTTTATGGATGGCGGTCAAATCGCGGAGCAGGGAACACCGGAAGAGGTATTTGGCAATCCCCAGCATCCCCGTACCAAAGAATTTTTATCAAAAGTCTTATAATAAAGAAAGATCCGGAAGCGCACCGCTTCCGGATCTTTCTTTACTGTTGTATGGCTTTTTCAGCAAAGGTGTTATTGATAAGTTTATCAAAGGGCGCCGGAGAATCCAACTCACCGGCCCGCTGAATGACCTCCTGCAATCGATTGAAAGCCTCTTCGGTCATCACCGGCGTCGTAGCAAACGCACCGATATCTTTATAGCTTTTTACGGCGCTGGCGAGCAATGTAACGTCGGTGTCGGCAAAGAAATCCTTGACACATTCAGCAATCTCATCCGGCGTGTGTTCTTCGACCCATTTTTGCCCCTTTGCGACTGCATTCGTGAACCGCTGGATCAGATCGCTGTTCTCCGCAATGTAGCTTTTTTTGGCAAAATACGCGGTGTACGGCATCTCACCGGCGGCGGCGCCGACACTGGCGACGATGTATCCCTTTCCTTCCAGTTGTACACTGGAGGCTACCGGCTCAAACATGGTGACGTAATCGCCGGTGCCGCCGAGGAAAGCACCGGTCATCATATCAAACTGAATCGTGTTGTCCAGATTCGCATCGGTATCGGGATCGAGCCCGTTTTCCTCCATTGCATACCGAAACGCCATATACGGCATCCCGCCGACTCGTCCGGGCAAAATGTGCGTGCCGATAAGATCTGCCCATTCAAAATCAGGATCCGGCTCACGGGCCACTAAAAAGCTTCCGTCGCACGCAGTCAGTTGTGCAAAAACCTCCGGATAATCTTCGCTTCCGGAATTATACACATAGACGCTTGCCTCAGGGCCCGCCAGACCGATATCAACACTATCGCTGATAACGGCGCTCATAACCTTATCTGCACCGCCGCCGTTGCTGAGCTCAATCGTTATGTTTTCCTGCTCAAAAAAGCCTTGTGCAATAGCCACATACTGCGGTGCATAGAAAATACTATGAGTTACTTCGCATAAACGGACGGTGGTCGTACCGCTTTCCTCCGGTTGTGAACATCCCGACAGCGTCGGGATCAGTGCTAAGATCAAAACCAAAACACATGCGAGAATACGTTTTTTCATGGGTATCACTCTCCTAATCTTAAGTTCCGAAACGCTTACTAACCAGCTTCTGACAAAAGGAAACGCCTTGATACATCAGTGCGGCAACGACGGCTAAGATCAATACACTTGCCATTACGAGGTCCATTTGAAACACTTGCCCACCGTACACGATCAGATATCCCAGTCCGGCCTTACTGACCAGGAATTCACCGGCAATAACGCCCACCAGCGATAATCCGATATTGATCTTTAGGGAATTAAATAAAGTCGGGAGGTTAGCGGGAAGCACGATCTTAAACAACACTTGCTTCCGTGATGCCCCGAAGGTCTGCGCCATTTTTATGATTTCGGTATCGGTATGGTGAAACCCCGAAAGCATCTCCAACACCGTGACAATGAGAGAAATGGCAAGTGCCATAAAAATAATGGCCTTAGTACCGGCTCCCGCGATCAGAATGATGACCGGTCCGAGAGCGATTTTCGGCAGACTGTTCAGCACCACCAGGTACGGCTCGGCAACGCGGGAAACAAACGGGCTCCACCAACATAAAACGCTGATTGCCAAACCGAATATCACACCAAGAAAGAAACCGGTAAGTGTCTCGTACAGTGTAACACCGATGTGGGTTATCAAGCCATTTTGCGAGGTGTTGAGCAAGGTTTCCACAATTCTGCTTGGTTGACTCACCAAAAAGGCGTCGATCAAACCGAGATGCGCTGAAAGCTCCCATACCGCCAACAATCCAATCAAAAGACCCCATTGCCATATTTTAATGTGATGAGAACGCTTCTTTTGCTGAC
>CAYZXC010000008.1:0-21284 GCA_964482275.1 uncultured Eubacteriales bacterium | reverse complement strand
CACGGATAAAGGCGGCGTGCGAAACTATGACAGGGTTCGAATCCTGTCACACTAGTGTGACAGAACTCAGACCCTGTCACACTAAGCTTTGCCCGAATGAGCTTAAAATCCATCCAAATCCCATTGCTTTGCGGTCGGAGATTTTAAAAAGAGGCAATTTTAGTTCAGCCAAGGCAAAAGCGCAGCCAATGCTGTAGCATTGGCGAGTATTTTAACGAAGGATGAGCAAAAAGCGCCCTTTTCAAAGCAAGGTTTGAATGATTCGCGTCACCTTAACATCCTACTATCAGAAAAAGGAGCGATACACTTTGGGCAATGCGTATTACGGCAGACGGCCGTCCATGCGGGGCGTGCCGATGCCTTACGGACGGCGAACGGCGAACGACGGTATGTATGTCAATATCGGCAACACCGTCACTGAGCATAGCTGCGACGATATGGTGTTGGCGATGGCCTATGTTCCCGTCCAGCAGTTTAATACCTTGTTCGAAATTGAAGAGGGCTTTGACCTCGGTACGGTATTTCCGGAATTGGAGAAACCGTTTGTGGGAGGAGGGTGTAGCTGTGGGATGTAAATTAGCACGCTGTATCCACGCATACGATTTTGCCATTTTGGAGATGGGGCTATATCTGGATACACATCCCTGTGACACCGCTGCCCTCCAAAAGCGGCAGGAACTGCAGGAAAGACGTTGTGCACTTGTGGCAGAGTATGAAAGCAAATACGGCCCGTATATCGTGACGGATACCGATGTCCGCGGCGACGAATGGACCTGGATCTGCGGCCCGTGGCCGTGGGAATACGAGAGGGGGAACGGCAATGTGGCAGTATGAGAAGAAACTGCAATATCCTGTTAAAATTACCAATCCGAACCCGAAATACGCGCAGATCATCATTTCCCAGTTCGGCGGTCCGGACGGCGAGCTCGGCGCTTCAATGCGGTATTTGTCACAGCGGTATTCGATGCCGTATGACGAGCTGAAAGGCATTTTGACCGATGTCGGCACAGAGGAACTCGCGCATATGGAAATGATCAGCGCGATCGTGCATCAGCTGACACGCAATCTCTCGAAGGACGAGATCGTCCGATCCGGCTTTGACAAGTATTTTGTGGATCATACGACCGCCGTTTACCCGATCGCGGCTTCCGGTCTGCCGTGGCGTGCCGAGTATATCGGCGTCAAGGGCGACGTGCTCACCGATCTGCACGAGGACTTGGCCGCTGAGCAAAAAGCACGCACGACCTACGACAACCTGCTGCGTCTGATCGACGATCCCGACGTTCGCGATCCGCTGAAATTCCTGCGCCAGCGCGAGATCGTACACTATCAACGGTTCGGCGAGGGCTTACGTCTCGCAACCGATCGACTGAACAGTAAAAACTTCTACGCCTGCAACCCGTCGTTTGATAAAAACTGCGGGAAATAAAGCACTTGTCGGGAGCCTTGCGGTGTGATACAATGGTGTCATATCTATGACAGGGGGGGAGACCGATGCGTGCGGTGATCTGTGGGCTGAATTCCCAATATATCCATTCGTCGCTGGCACCGTGGTGCCTGCTTGCCGGTGTGCGTGCGTACGCGCCGTTGGTGACCGCCTCGGTGGTTGAGGGAACGGTCAACGAATCGCCCGATGCGGTGTTTGCCCGTATTGTCAAGAATGCTCCGCAGGTCGTGGGCTTTTCCTGCTATATCTGGAATATCGAAGCGGTGCTCCGGTTAGCTGCCTGCCTGAAGCGGGCGCTGCCGGGGCTCCGAGTCGTTTTGGGCGGGCCGGAGGTCGGCTACCGTGCGGGCGATCTGCTGCGTCGGGAGCCGTCGGTCGACTACGTGCTGTCCGGCGAGGGGGAACGCCCCTTTGCGATGCTGTTGACAGCGTTGGACAGGGGCTCGTCACTTGCCGACGTACCGGGGCTGTCCTATCGGGACGGTGACGCGATCGTTGAGGGTGAGCCGTATGTCACGGACGAGCTGCCTCCGAGTCCCTACTGTTCGGAATATTTCGATACCTTAAACGGTCGCATCGCATATCTTGAAACCAGTCGCGGTTGTCCGTTTTCCTGCGCCTTCTGTCTGTCCGGCCGTTGCGGCGGCGTGCGGCAGTATCCGATTGAGCGCGCACGGAACGAGATCTTACTGCTTGCCAACAGCGGCAGTAAAACGGTCAAGTTTGTGGATCGTACCTTTAACGCGGACCGCAAACGCGCGTTGTCAATCATTCGGTTTATCCGTGAGCATTACGGTGCGGATATCCCGCGCGACGTGTGTTTTCATTTTGAGATCGCCGGTGATCTGCTGGACGAGGAAACCTTAACGGAGTTGTCCGAGTCACCTGCCGGCCTGTTTCAGATGGAGATCGGCATACAATCGTTTCACGCGCCGACTTTGGCGGCGATTGCCCGCAAAACGGATATGGAACGGCTGGAGCGCAACGTCCGCCGTTTGCTTGCCTGCAACACCGTACACGTACACATTGATCTGATCGCCGGTCTGCCGAAAGAGGATCTGGGCGTGTTTGCTGAGAGCTTCAACACGGCCTTTGCCTTGTCACCGCATATGCTGCAGCTTGGATTTTTGAAGCTGCTGCACGGCGCGCCGATGCGCGAGCAGCGTCAGGCCTATCCGTGTGAATTTTCTGAGCGGCCGCCGTACGAGGTCAGCCGCACGCCGTGGATGAGTGAGCAAGAATTAGAGCAGCTGCACCGCATCGAAAGCGTGTTGGATCGGCTGTATAACAGCGGGCGATTTCGCCGCACGCTTTCCTATCTGTTAAAAGCTACCGGCGACACGCCGTTTGAGCTGTTCACAGCTTTGAGTGAACGCTTGTCAAGGGAGCGGGTGTCGCTGGATGCCTATACCGAGCAGGTGTATACGGTTGGCAGTGCCTTGGACGGTGTGGATGCCGAAACTTTACGAGGGTGTATGGCGTGCGACCGCATCGCGACGAATCCGTCGGGCATCTTGCCGCCCTGCCTGCGTACGAACGAGACGGAAAGAAAACGGCTCAAGCGCTTGGCGGATACGGATGAACGGTTCCGCCGTCCGGAGTCGGTCAAGCGCGGTACGGCGTATGTGGACGGACGGTTGGTGTATGCCGATTATACGGTGCCGCATCCGGTGAGCGGTGACTATCCGCTTCACTATTTTAATGAGGCGTGCTTAACGCGTAAAACGCGGTTTTTGCTGTTTGATCTGGACGGTACGCTGACCGATCCGGCACAGGGTATCACCCGCTCGGTGCAGTACGCACTGAAACATTTTGGCATTGAGGAGAACGATCCGCAAAAGCTGTTATCGTATATCGGCCCGCCGTTGCTGGAGTCCTTCAAAGGGTATGGCTTGGGCGATGAAGAAGCCCGCGAAGCATTGCGCGAGTATCGGGTATATTTTGCGGATATCGGGCTGTATGAAAACGAGGTGTACGAGGGGATTCCCGCCTTTTTGGAGGAGGCACAGCGGGCGGGGTATCGGCTGATCATGGCAACCTCCAAGCCGGAAATGTACGCCTGCCGCTTGATGCAGCATTTCGGGCTCACCGACTGTTTTGCGTGCGTTGCCGGCAGCGATATGGCGGAAAAACGCGCCGATAAAGCGGCGGTGATCCGCTACGCATTGGAGCGTGTCGGCGTGACCGACGTGTCGGAGACCGTGATGATCGGTGACCGCAAATACGACGTGGAGGGCGCGCGTGCGTTCGGTATGCCGTCGGTGGCGGTGACGTACGGTTACGGCAGTCGCGAGGAACTGGAAACGGCGGGTGCCGACCGCATCGTGGATTCCGTACGGGAGTTGCGTGCGTTATTTATATAAGAAAAAGCCGATGAGTGAGCTACTCATCGGCTTGCTTTTTTTTACTGCGGAAAGAGACGATACGGTTGTATAGGAGCATCCCTGCCAGACTGATCGCACCGGTAATGACAAACAGCCATACGGCGCCCCCATACGATTCCTGTTGAATGAGGTTGCCGCCGATGGTGGACGATACCAGCGAGGGGATACGCGCGATCAAGGAAATGATCAAAAACTCGTGCAGTTTAATGCGGGTGAGTCCCACGAAATAGGTTAGCAGATCCTTCGGCGTACCGGGGATGAAAAAGAGAATAAAGATCAGTCGTTTGAGTTTTTTCTCACTGTTGATAAAACGCAGCTCGTCGATCTTTTCACGGCTGACAAACAATTCCACCAAGCGGACACCGAGGCGCTTCACTAAAAGAAACACCAAGGAGGAAGCGATAGCCACACCCGCCATACACAGCAGGGTGCCTTCAACGGCACCGAAGGTGTAGCCGATCCCGACCTCCACCACTTCACCGGGGATCAGCGAAACGATGACCTGTAAGATCTGAATGCCCAGCGCGACAAAACGGCCTGTCCACCCATAGCCCTCGACAAAGGCTTTGAATTCTTCGGGGGATTTGTCAAACACGAGAAACTGTTTCGTCAGAAAATAGGTGAGCCAGGAAAACAGTGCCACAAGGATCACAAGCGAACAGAGCGCGATCACGCGCCGCCGTTTTTGATACCGTGCAGACTCGTTCGGTCGTTCCATCGTGACACCTCCTTGTCGGTATTACCACCAGTATACGGATTTGCTGTCGGCAATTCAATAGAATTTTGTTAATTTTTCTTGAAAAGAGGAAAGGGCAGCCGATAAAAGTCTTGAAGAAGAACTTGTGGTATGATATACTATATTTGTATTGCTATCTTGCGAAGAGGAGTGTTGGTTATGCACGTTACCCTGATCGCTCATACGCCGTTTCCGGAGCACACCGTCGCATCGGCGGCGCGCTTGTGCTATTCGCCTTCCACCATCGACGGTATTCGGGAGGGTTTGACCGAAGAAAAGACAGCGGCTTTTGTGGACATGCTGGCAGAGATCGGCCACGAAAGCCCGATCGAACACGCGTCCTTCACCTTTGGCATTGAGGGCGTGTCGCGTTCGTTGCTTGCTCAGATCACGCGTCACCGCATTGCATCGTACAGTGTGCAGAGTCAGCGGTACGTCGCGGAAAAACAGTTTGAGTACGTGCTGCCGCCGGAGATCGCGTCGATTCCGGAGGCGGAAGCCGTCTACCGTCAGGCGATGGACGAGGATCAGCGGCACTATGAGAAATTGACTGCTCTTCTGAAAGCCAAGCACCTGCAGGCTAATCTGGATGCCGGTATGGAGCAAAAGGCGGCGGAGCGGGCGGCGGAAAAGAAAGCCATTGAGGACGCCCGTTTTGTGCTTCCGAATGCCTGCACGACCAAAATGATCGTCACGATGAACGCGCGCAGTCTTATCAATTTTTTCCATCACCGTTGCTGTAACCGCGCACAGTGGGAGATCCGTGAGCTTGCCGACCGTATGCTGGCGCTGTGTCTGGAAGCAGCACCGCATCTGTTCAAAAAAGCGGGCCCGCCGTGTGTCAGCGGTGCTTGTCCTGAGGGTAAGATGAGCTGCGGCAAACTCAAGGAAATGCGTGAAAAATACCAAAAGCTCGGAGAGGGGAATTCTTAATGGGGCGTTTGGTGGTGCTTGACGGTCTGGACGGCAGTGGAAAATCCACGCAGCTTGACCGCTTGCAAGAGTATTTTACCCAAAATCACATAGACTATCGTCAAATCAGTTTTCCGGACTACGGGCAACCGTCCTCCGCGTTGGTGAGCATGTACCTGCGCGGTGAATTCGGTGATGCGGCGGATGCGGTGAACGCGTACGCGGCGTCCTCCTTTTACGCGGTTGATCGCTACGCCAGCTATAAAAAGTTCTGGGAAGAGGATTATCAGGCGGGTCGGTTGATCCTGGCCGCCCGCTACACCACCTCCAATGCGATCCATCAAATGGGCAAATTGCCGCGCGAGGAATGGGACGCGTATCTCACCTGGTTGCAGGACTATGAATACGGCCTGCTCGGTCTGCCGCGTCCGGACCGCGTGATCTTTCTGGATATGCCGCTGGAGATTTCTCAACGCCTTCTCTCAAGCCGTTACGAAGGCGATGAAACAAAAAAAGATATCCACGAGCGGGATCTCCGTTATTTGCAGACCTGCCGCGAAAGTGCGTTGTATGCGGCGGAAAAGATGGGCTGGAGTCTGGTTTCCTGCGGTGAAAACGGACAGCCTCTGCCGATCGATACGATCAGCGAGCGGTTGATCGCGCTGGTGACCGAGGGGATGTAACCGTTTTATGCAAGTTGAGTTTCGAGAACTGTTACCGGAGGATGCTGCTTGGGCGGCGCCGCTGATGACCGCTTCCGGCCGTATGGGCTGTGAGTATTCCTATACCACGGCGTATATGTGGAGTCGGCATTATGAGGTTCGCATCGCCCGTGCGGGAAACGCCGTATTGCTTCGCAGTGACAGCGGCGAGGTGCCGTCCTTCCTCGTGCCGGTCGGTGTGCCGCTGGAGGAGGGGGTCGCGCTACTGCGCGCGTATACCGATACTCTGGGCGTCCCGCTTAGGCTTCACGGCATTGATGAGGCGACCCGCGAGCGCTTGTGTGCGTTGTACCCCGATCGGTTGCGGTTTCAGTCAAACGACGGGGATTACGATTATATTTACCGCACCGAGGATCTGGCGACCCTGCCGGGCAACACGTATCACAGCAAAAAGAATCATATCTCCGCCTTCTCCCGCAAGCATGACTGGCAGTATGAACCGCTCCGAGACACCACTATTGAGGAGGTCGAGGCGCTGTCGTATGAGTGGTGCCGTGAGAAAGGGGATTGTGCGGATGCGGGGCTCAGATCTGAGCGGTGCGCCATTCGCCGTCTGCTCAAATACCGCGAACAGCTGTCGGTCGTCGGCGGCTTGATCCGTGTGGACGGAAAAGCGGTGGCGTTTACGCTTGGTTCGCCGATCAACGAATCGGTGTTTGATGTTCACGTGGAAAAAGCACTCTCGGAATACAGCGGTGCGTACGCGGTCATCAACCGTGAATTCGCCAAAACGCTGACGGCGTATCCGTATCTGAACCGTGAGAACGATATGGGAATTCCGGGATTGCGCCGTGCCAAGGAGTCCTACCGTCCGGCGATCGTGCTTAAAAAATACACTTGTGAGTGGTTGTAAGATGAGCGACATTCGTTTTGCCGTTTTCCGCGATCTGGCGGCGATCCGTGAGATCTGGAGTGCCGTTTTCACCGAGGATTCCCCCGCTGAGCGAGACCGTTTTCTGAAAACGGTGCGCCTGTGTGAGGAATGTATGCTTGCGTGTATCGACGGTAAACCGGTTTCGATGGCGTTTTTCCTGCCTGCCGTTCTTCACGTAAACGGCGGTGAGTATACCGCACGGTACTTGTATGCGGCGGCCACCTTGCCTGTCTATCGCGGGCGGGGAATATTCCGCGATCTGCTGAACACCGCGTTAGCGTTTTTTAAGCAACGCGGGACGGATGCTTGCTTTCTGAATCCCGCTGAGCCGTCCTTGGTGGAGTATTACCGACGGTTCGGGTTCGAGCCTGCTTTTTTCTGCCGCACGGTATGCGGCGGTGCGCATATCGCACAGCTGCCGCTCATACCGTTATCCGGCACAGAGTATATAGCGTTTCGGCAAACACTGTTGCCGCGTGAGTATGTGGCGTGGGATCACCGCTTGCTTAAGTATGCGGCATCGTATGCAAAACCGGTACGCATTGGTGACGGTGTCTGCGCCTTGTTTGTGAAGGATAACACCACCCTGCGCGTGATCGAATTGTTGGGTGTGCCGTCGGAGCAACAAGCCGCCGTCTGCGGCGCGCTGGCGTGGCATCAAGGGTGCGAGACTTTCTGCGCGCGTGTGTCTGCCCAAACGGGTGATTGCTTCGGCATGCTGCTACCGCTTGCCGAAAGTATTCCATTGAACACAGCCCCCCATATGGGATTAGCTTTTGATTGAGGTGAACGAGCGATGATCGTCGTATTTTTAGCAAATGGATTTGAAGAAATTGAAGCGTTGACTACCGTGGATATTTTGCGCCGTGCCGGCCTCGCGGTACGCACGGTGGGTATCGGCGGTCATACCGTTACGGGTGCACACGGGATCACGGTGCAGGCAGACGCGGCTGACAGCGAACCGTTGCCGCCGTACGACGGGTTGGAAGCGGTCGTTTTGCCCGGCGGGCTTCCCGGAACGACCAATCTGGCGGCGTCTGCGGTCGTAACGCGGTGTGTTACCGAGGCGGCAGAGCACGGCGTTTTGGTGTGCGCGATCTGCGCGGCGCCGTCCGTACTGGGAAATCTGGGATTGCTGCGCGGCAAGCGAGCGACCTGTTATCCGGGATACGAGGATCAACTGCTTGGCGCCACGGTGAGCGGTGAGTCGGTTGCGGCAGATGAAGGGGTCGTGACGGCAAAGGGTGCCGGTGTGACCGTGGAATTTGCTCTGGCCATTGTTTCCCGCCTGATTTCGCCCGACAAAGCGCGGGAGATAGGGGACGCGATGCAATGCCGATAGAGGATATTCGTAAACTGAAAATGCGCCTGCGTGCGCAGTTTCGCGCGATCCGTGAGGCGATGGATCCGGATGTCCGTGAAGAAGCGGACCGTAGCATTGCCGAAACCGTGCGTAAGCTGTGGCAATATCGTGTCAGTCGACAGATATTGGTGTACGTTTCCACACCGATCGAGGTAGATACCCATCGGATCATCACGCAGGCCTTAGCGGACGGAAAACGCGTGGCGGTGCCGCGTTGTGTGCCGGATACGCGCAACATGGAGTTTTATTATATCGAGTCAATGGACGACTTGTCGCCGGGTAGCTTCGGCGTATTGGAGCCACAGGCAGATCCCGCGCGTCTGGTCAGTGATTTCTCCTACGCTATGTGCTTGATACCGGCATTTTCGTACGATTTTTCCGGATATCGGTTAGGGTACGGGAAAGGATACTACGACCGTTTTCTGGCAGGCTTTGACGGACACATGATCGGTCTTTGCTACAGTTCCTGCGTGCGTCGCTCTCTGCCGCACGGACGATTCGATCGGTCGGTACAGCTGTTGGTAACGGAAAACTACATTCGGCGAACCAAAAGGAGGCAATAGCATGGCAGACGGTAACAAGAACTACGATATTGATGCCATCTTGGATGAGTTGCAGGAGAGGGCGAAAGAGCCGGCTCCGGAGGATATCCCGATCAAGAAAAAACCGGTGTTTGAGCTGCACTTGGATTTGGACTCTGAATACGGTGAAGCAGTGGACGCCGCGCCGATCGTGCGCAGCGAGTCGGTTCTCCCCGAAGAGCCGATCGTTCCGCCGCCGGCTCCCGTCGTACATACTGAAAAGCCGCGTTCCAAGAAAAACAAACAAAACGAGCAGAGCATCGGCTGTCTGAAAGCGTTTCTGTATGCGGTCAGCGTGCTGCTCGTATCGGGTATTCTGTCGTATTTCATCGTTGTGGGCGGCTTGGATTATACCGGTCTGAACCGTTCGGAGCGCGTGGTGGATATCACCGTTCCGGAGGGGGCTTCGACCAAAACGATCGCCGAAATGCTCAAAGAGGAAGGACTTATTGAGCAATCCTTCGTTTTCCGTATGTATGCGAAATTCACCGGCGCCGACAGTAAATGGCAACCGGGTGACTTCAGCGTTTCCCCGAACATGGGCTACAAGCTGCTTGTGCAGAATCTGCAGGCTGCCAAGGCGCGCGACACGGTGACGATCCTGATTCCCGAAGGCTTCACCATCGATAAGATCGCCAAGCGTTTGGAAGAGAACGGCGTTTGTACGGCGACCGATTTTTACCACGCAGTTACCGAGGTGGACTACAGCGAGGATTACGACTTTATCAAGGATTCGATGGAAACCGAAGGCTACGAGTCGCGCATCTATAAATTAGAGGGCTTCCTGTTCCCGGATACCTATGAA
The DNA here is from genome assembly GCA_964482275.1 of uncultured Eubacteriales bacterium. Lineage (GTDB taxonomy): Bacteria > Bacillota > Clostridia > Oscillospirales > Acutalibacteraceae > RGIG3009. Next base: position 11,460 of record CAYZXC010000008.1, on the reverse strand, counting down.
TTCTATGAAAATTGCTCCGGTGAGACCGTCGTGCGCAAGCTTCTCGACAACTTTGAAGCCCGTCTGGATACCACGATCCGCTCGGCGATGAGTGCCCGCGATATCACGATGGATGAGCTCATCATTTTAGCCTCCATCGTACAGGGCGAGGCGGCGACTAAGGATGATATGGAAAAGGTATCCCGTGTGTTGTATAACCGTTTGAACGATCCGGTGAACTTCCCGAAACTGCAATGCGATTCCACGCGCGACTATATCAAGAAATTGGCGGGCAGTACCACCATCGATGTCACGAACGTTGCGTATGACACCTACGAAAAAGACGGTCTGCCGGTCGGCGCGATCAACAATCCGGGTCTGGATGCGATCAAGGCGGTGCTGTTGCCGTCTGAGGAGTCCTCGGTCACGGATTGCTACTTCTTTGCCACCGACTACGATACCGGAAAGACCTATTTCTCCAAGACCTACGACCAGCACGTGAGCATTTGTAAACGCTATGGGATCGGTATATATGGATAAGTTGCCTGAACTGCTGTGTCCGGCGGGTGACGCCGAGCGGTTGGAGGCGGCATTGCTGTTCGGTGCCGATGCGGTGTACCTGTCGGGCACACGCTTCGGTATGCGCAGTGCGCCCGCCAATTTCACGAATGAGGAGCTGTCCCGCGCGGTGGAGACCTGTCGCCGACGGGGGAAGGCCGTGTACGTGACCTGCAACATCTTGCCGCGCAATGATGAGATCGAACAGCTGCCGTCGTATTTTCAGTATCTGGACGAGCTGCGCGTGGATGCGCTGATCGTGGCGGATCTCGGTACGCTGAGTCTCGCCAAACGGTACGCGCCGCACTGCGCACTGCACGTGTCCACACAGCTGGGCGTGGTCAACTACGCCACGGCCGCCATGCTTCACGAGATGGGAGCGTCCCGCGTGGTACTGGCACGCGAGCTGTCGCTGGATGAGATTGCGGATATTCGTGCCAAAACGCCGAGCTCGCTGGAGCTGGAGGCGTTTGTCCACGGCGCCATGTGCATGTCGTATTCGGGACGCTGTCTGCTGTCGTCGTATCTGACAGGCCGCGATGGCAATCACGGCGATTGCGCGCAGCCCTGCCGTTGGAAATATGAGCTTATTGAACCAAACCGACCGGAGCGTCCGCTTACTGTAGACGAAGAAGAAAACGGCACCTATTTATTTAATGCCAACGATCTGTGCATGATCGAGTACCTGCCGCAGCTTCACCGCGCGGGCATCCGTTCACTGAAGATCGAAGGACGCGCCAAGGCGGCATATTATGTTGCCGGCGTTACCAACGCATACCGTCAGGCGTTGGACGGCTATCGGGACAGTGGCTTTTCACCGGACTATCAGCCGCCCGAATGGGTATTACACGAACCGTACACCGTCAGCCACCGTCCCTATGGCACCGGTTTTTATTTCGGTGATCCGTCCCAAAATACCAAAAGCGGCGGCTATGTCCGTGACTATCAGGCCGTGGCGGTGGTAACCGGTTACGAGGATGGGCAGTTGCTGCTCAGCCAGCGCAACCGCTTTTTCAGGGGTGACCGTCTGGAAGCGCTGATCCCCCACGAGCGGCCGCTCTCTCTGTCGGCGGATATTTTACTGGACGGTGACGGCGAGCCGATTGATTCGGCTCCGCATCCCACCATGGTGTTGCGTATCCCGTTTGACCGTCCGTTGCCGGTCGGCAGCTATCTGCGTAAGCGTATTTGAACGATACCGTGTGTAAATCTCCTCCTGTTTGGGAATACTCCCGATAACAGGGGGAGGTTTTTGTATGCAAAAACGAAGTGTAGCCCTTTTGGCGGCGGTTCTGTTCGCGCTCAGCGGGATCATGGTGAAATTGATGCAGTTGACGCGTGAGCCGCTTTCCGAAACCTCCGGTACCGGTTCTACCGTCACGGTCACCGTGGCGCGGGCGCGCGGCACGATCTACGACCGCAATCTGGAACCGCTCACGAATACCGGAACGGAATACGCTACTTCGGTTATTGCCACGCCCGAAGCGATGGCGGCACTCAGTGACACCCTGTCACCGTCGGAGTGGGAGAAGGTCGGTGCGAGCCTGCAAAGCGGGAAGCCCGTTACCCTGACGTCAGATACCCCTTTCCCGCTCGTGAACGGTATACGGCAATTTACGGTAGCACAGCGTTACACGAACGATGCGTTAGCGGCTCACGTGATCGGGTATTTGAGCGACGACGGCATTACCGGTGCGTGCGGCATCGAGCAGGCCTTTGACGAGGAGCTGCAGGCGGCCTCCGGCAGTATCACGGTCAGCTATCAAACAGACGGTCGGGGCAGTGCGCTGATCGGCGGTGATACGCAGGTTTCCAATACCCTGTACAGGGCGGATGCCGGTATTGCGTTGACGCTGGACAGCAGAGTGCAACGCATGGTGGAGACCGTTGCCGGCGGTGAACTGAGTAAGGGCGCCGTTGTGATATTGGATCCCGATACCGGTGATATTTTGGCGCTCGCGAGCTTTCCGGGTTTTCGGCAAAACGATCTTGCGTCTTATCTGGAACGGGACGACTCGCCGCTTTTCAACCGTGCTCTGGCATCTTACAACTGCGGCTCGGTCTTTAAGACCGTGTCAACCCTCGCCGCCTTGGAATCCGGTATACCGCTGACGCAAAGTTTCACCTGCACCGGCGCCCTGACAGTGGGAGAAAACCGTATCAAATGCCATCACGTGCTGGGACACGGTCTGTTGGATATGTGCGGTGGGTTTGCACGATCCTGCAACCCCTATTACATTCAACTGATGCAGCTGAGCGGCGGTGCGCCGCTTTACCGCATGGCGTGTCTGTTGGGCTTCGACAGCCCCATTCTGTTGACAAAGGGTTACGCCACGGTGCGCGCCACCATTCCGGATGAACAGACGATTTCACAGGAAAGCGTACTGGCCAACGTGTCGTTCGGTCAGGGGGATCTGTTGGCATCGCCGGTGCATATTGCGCAAATGACCGCTTGCGTGGTGAACGGCGGCTTTTTCTACCGCCCGAACCTGTACCGCGGCACGGTGGATATTGCCGGTAATCTGACACCGGCGGACAGCGACCCGCCGGTACAGGTCTGCTCGCCCACCTCGGCGAACATCGTGAAGGATATGATGATCGCGGTGGTGGAAAACGGTACGGGAACCGCCGCACAGCCGAAGATCGGGGGTGCCGGCGGGAAGACCGGAACGGCGCAAACGGGTTGGGTCGGCGATGACGGCGAAACGATGGTGCAAAACTGGTTTACCGGCTTTTATCCGGCAGAAGATCCGCAGTACGTCATCACCGTGCTGGCAGAGGACAGCGGACGGACAGGGGAGAGCACTGCCTCGGTGTTTGCAAAGCTTTGCGATTCGCTGTACCGTATGGGGTGTGTGGAGGAGTAATTCGATGCTTGACAAAGTCGTGCGAATGGCGTATACTCTATCTGTAATCGGCTGTGATGAGGAAAACCGTTGTATCCGGCATTCAGAGAGGCTTGCTCCGTTTTTGGAAACGGGCTGTGAGGCGGGCCTGCGGTAAAACGGAAGCCACCTCGGAGCTCCGTCGGAAACGGCGGCGTATCCCCTGCGTTAAAGGGTTCGAGTGGCGCGGCCTTCGGCTGCGCAATTTGGGTGGTACCACGGAGATCTCCGTCCCAAGTATGGGGCGGAGATATTTTTTTGAAAGGATGTTGTAACCATGAAATGGACCGGACTCAACGAACTGCGTGAACTGTATCTCAGCTTTTTTGAAAGCAAAGGGCATTTGCGCCTGCCCAGCTTTTCACTGGTTCCGAAAAACGATGCCTCGCTGTTACTGATAAACTCCGGTATGGCACCGATGAAAAAATACTTTACCGGTGAGGTGACCCCGCCACGCAAACGCGTGACGACCTGCCAGAAATGTATCCGCACACCGGATATTGAGTCGGTCGGTAAGACCGCTCGTCACGGCACCTATTTTGAAATGCTGGGCAACTTCAGCTTCGGCGATTATTTCAAGCACGAGGCGACTGCCTGGGCGTGGGAGTTCTGCACAAAAGTGCTGGAGCTGCCCGTCGACCGCATTTGGGTATCGATCTATGAAAACGACGATCAGGCGTTTGAAATCTGGACAAAAGAGGTCGGCGTTTCCCCCGACCGTATCGTGCGTTTGGGCAAGGCGGACAACTTCTGGGAGCACGGCTCCGGTCCGTGCGGCCCCTGCTCGGAGCTGTATTACGACCGCGGCGAGGAATACGGCTGCGGTTCGCCGACCTGCGGTGTCGGTTGCGATTGCGACCGCTATATGGAATTCTGGAACAACGTGTTTACCCAGTTTGACAACGACGGTAACGGCAACTATACGCCTTTAGACCATCCCAACATCGATACCGGTATGGGTCTGGAACGCTTAGCGTGCATCATGCAGGGCGTCAACAACCTCTTTGAGGTGGATACCGTTCAGAATATTATGAAACACATCAGCCGTATTGCCGGTGTGGAGTACGGTGCGGGCGAGAAGACCGACGTGTCGTTGCGCGTCATTACCGACCACATCCGCTCCACGACCTTTATGGTGGGCGACAGCGTGATGCCGTCCAACGAAGGCCGCGGCTATGTGTTGCGCCGCTTGTTGCGCCGCGCTGCCCGCCACGGCCGCTTGCTCGGTATTCACCGCCCGTTCCTGTATGAGGTCTGTGAAACCGTGATCCACGAGAACCTGTCTGCGTATCCGGAACTGAAGGAGAAGCAAGACTTTATCACAAAGGTTATCCGCAACGAGGAAGAAGCGTTTGAAAAGACCATCGACAGCGGTCTGTCCCAGTTGGAACTGATGCTTGCCGATGCGAAGGACGGCGTTCTGTCGGGTGACGATGCCTTCAAGCTGTACGATACCTATGGCTTCCCGGTTGATCTCACACGGGATATCCTTGAGGAAAAAGGAATGACCGTGGACGAGGAGGGCTTCCGTGAGCGTATGGCGGAGCAGCGTGCCCGTGCGCGTGCCGCGCGTAAGGATGCCGGCGCGGATGCCTGGAAGGGCGATGCCAGCGTGACCGAGCAGCTCACCGCCGGCGCGTTCGTCGGCTATGATACGCTGACCGCATCGGCGTCTATTACCGCGATCGTGAGCAACAACGAATTGGCGGAAACGCTGGGTGCGGGAATGAGCGCCACGTTGGTGTTGGACACCACGCCGTTCTACGGCGAAAGCGGCGGTCAGGTCGGCGATATCGGCGTGATCGAGGCGGACGGTGCTCGTTTTGAGGTGACCGCCACACAAAAGAATAACGCGGGTGTGATCCTGCATACCGGTACGTTGGTTGAGGGTACGCTCAATGTCGGTAACGCGGTCACCGCACAGGTGGACGCGGATTCCCGCCGCGCCGTGATGCGCAACCACTCGGCGGCGCACCTGCTGCAGGCGGCACTGCGTAAAGTGCTCGGCACTCACGTTGAGCAGGCGGGTCAGCTTGTCAACGCGGAACGTATGCGGTTTGACTTTACGCATTTTTCCGCACTGACCGCCGAGGAACTGCACGAGGTCGAGGCGCTTGTCAACCGCTGGATCTTAAACGGCCTGTCGGTGGAGATTAACGAAATGCCGATTGACGAAGCGCGCAAGCTCGGCGCGATGGCGCTGTTCGGTGAGAAATACGGCGATGTGGTGCGCGTGGTGAAGATGGGCGACGTGTCCGTCGAGCTGTGCGGCGGTACGCACGCCGACAATACGTCCAAATTAGGCTTGTTCCATATCGTATCCGAAGCGTCGGTGGCGGCCGGCGTCCGCCGTATTGAGGCGGTGACCGGTGCGGCGGTATTGGATCTGCTTCACAGCTATCACAGCAATATGGTCGAGGCGGCCGGTGCGATGAAGGCCTCCGGCCCCGATGATCTTGTCCGCCGTGCCGAGCAGCTGCTCGGTGAGCTTAAGGAAGCCCAGCGCGAGCTGCAGACGGTTCGTCAGCAGCAAGCCGCACAGACGGTGGGGGATCTGTTTGAAAATGCCAAGGATGTCGGCGGTATTCAGCTGATCACGGCGGTATTGCCCGATATGGCGGGCGACGACCTGCGTTCGCTGTGCGACCGTTGTAAGGATCGCGGCCTGGATAAAGCCGTTATGGTGCTCGCCGGTACCTCTGCCGAAAAGCAGAGCGTGACCTTTGCTTGCTACTGCACCCCCGGCGCGGTAGCGGCGGGCGCAAATGCCGGCGCGATCGTGCGTCAGGTCGCGGCGATCTGCGGCGGCAAAGGCGGCGGCAAGCCGGATATGGCGATGGCAGGCGGCAAGGATCTTGCCAAGGTCGAGGAAGCCATGAACAGCATTCCGGAGTTTTTGACGAAATAAGGAGACTGTAACGATGGATTGCATTTTTTGTAAGATCGCGGCGGGGGAGATCCCGTCAAAAAAAGTATACGAGGATGACCGCGTGCTGGCGTTTTATGATATTCAGCCGGCAGCACCCGTACACATTCTGGTGATCCCGAAAGCACATCTTTCCGGTTGCGGCGATATCACGTCCGAGAACAGCGCCGTGATCGCGCATATTTTCGAGGTGATCGCCAAGATCACCGAAGAGCAGGGCTTGACCGATTATCGCGTGGTCACCAATAAAGGCGAGTCGGCGGGTCAGTCGGTGTTCCATCTGCATTTCCATATTCTCGGCGGAAAAACCTTGAAGGGAATGTGCTGATCCTTGACCTACGTAATTTTGGATCTGGAATGGAACGGCGCCCGCTGTGAGAAGCTCGGCGGCTACTTCAATGAGATCATCGAGATCGGTGCGGTGCGCTTGTCGGAGGATAAGCGCATCGAGGAGCGCTTTGACGCGTATATTCGCCCGGTGGTCAGCCGCAAGCTGACGCGGCTCGTCACCGATCTCACCGGTATTACCGACGATCAGGTGCAGAGCGGCGTTTCCTTTGAGCAGGCGATGGATCGTCTGCGTCGGTTCGTCGGCGAAGACGCCGTAGTCATGACCTGGAGCAATACCGACCTGACGGTGCTGATGGAAAACTGCCGGTATTTTTATCACGATGAGCGGATCCCGTTTTTGTCTGCCTATCTGGACTTGCAGAACTATGCCCAGACGCGCTTGGGGCTCGGAACGGCTCAGCAGGTGGCGCTGGGCAAGCTGGCGGAGCTGTTACAGCTTAACAGCGAAGAAATGGAATTGCATCACGCGATCGACGACAGCGTGCTGGCGGCGGCGATCTTCCGGCGGGTCTATGAGCCGGTCTCGTTCCAAAAAGCCGTGTCACCGGTCAACGACGATTTTTACGGTCGGTTGACCTTTAAGCCCACCTTTATTCGCGAGATCGACGATCCGCTGGTTCGTCGTTCGGATCTGCGCTTTTCCTGTGAAAACTGTAAGAGAAATCTCAAGCGGGTGGGCGAGTGGCAGTTTCAGCACCGTTTCTTTACGGCGACATTCCGTTGCGCGGCCTGCGGGGCGGAATACGTAGGCCGCGTGCAGGCAAAGAAAAAATATGACGGTGTGGAGATCAAAAAGCGTTTGATCCGTAAAACGGTGGAGAAAACATCGAAAACAGGGGGAACGACATGAACATTTTGGTTGTCGGCTGCGGGAAGATCGGCGAGACGGTCGTTGCCAGCTTGGTGGCTGAAGGACACAATGTTGTGGCGATCGACGAGGATCCCGCCCCGCTCAGTGAGATCAGCAACGTCTACGATGTGATGAGTGTTTGCGGAAACGGTGCGGATTCGGACGTTCTGGAAGAGGCCGGCGTCCGAAAAGCCGATCTGTTTGTGGCGGTCACCGGTTCGGACAACACCAATATGCTCAGTTGCTTTTTAGCAAAACGGATGGGTGCGGCACAGACCATCGCGCGTATCCGCAACCCTGAATATAACGATAACAGCCTCAATTTCCTCAAGCAGGAATTGGGACTGTCGATGGCGATTAACCCAGAACTGCTGGCGGCACAGGAGATGTATAAGATCTTAAAACTGCCGTCCGCGATCAAGGTGGAGACCTTTTCGCGCCGCAACTTTGAAATGATCGAGCTTCATCTGAAAAACGACACGCCGTTTGACGGACTGAGTTTGCGCGACCTGCGTGAAAAATACAAAGCGAAATTCCTCATCTGCGTGGTTCAGCGCGGTGATGAGGTGTATATCCCCGACGGTAATTTCGTCCTGCGCGCAGGCGATAAGATCGGTCTCACCGCTCAGCTGACCGAGATCCATAAGCTGTTGCGTGAAATGGGGCTTTTGCAAAAACAGGCGCGCAACGTGATGATCCTCGGCGGCAGTCGGGTGGCGTATTATCTTGCCAAGCTGCTGCTCGCCGGCGGCAGTGCGGTCACGCTCATCGAACGCGATCAGGCTCTGTGTCAGGAATTGTGTACGACACTGCCCAAAGCGGTGATCGTGCACGGTGACGGTGCACAGCAGGAGATCCTGCTGGAGGAGGATCTCCGTTCACGCGATGCGTTTGTGGCGCTCACCGGTATGGACGAGGAAAACATCCTCATTTCCATTTTTGCCTCCTCGCAAAACGTGCCGAAGGTGATCGCGAAGGTCAATCGCGACGAGTTGTCGGCACTCGCTGAAAAATTAGGGATGGATTGTATCGTATCTCCCAAAAAGGTCATCACCGATGTATTGGTGCGGTATGCCAGAGCCTTACAAAATTCGATGGGCAGCAATATCGAAACGCTGTATCATCTGATGGACGGCAAGGCGGAAGCCTTGGAGTTCAATGTCAGTCGCGATTTTGCGATGCTGGGTGTTCCGCTGAAAGAGATGAAGCTCAAATCCAACACGCTGATCGCAGGCATTATCCGCAACCGTACTCCTATCATTCCCGGCGGTAACGATATGATCTTAGCCGGTGACCGTGTGATCGTGGTGGCGGCGGACCGCCGTTTACAGGACCTTTCGGATATTCTGAAATAAGGATCGGATGATATGAACCGTAAGGTGGTTTTATACACAGTAGGACGTATTATCATATTGGAAGGGCTATTGCTGCTGATTCCCTTGGCGGTTTCGCTGTATTATCGGGAATCCGCGGCAGCAACGGCGTTTGTTGTTACGGCCTTGGCGGCGCTTGTCATCGGGTTGACTCTGATGCTGCTCAACCGACACGGTGACCGGACGATGTTTGCCAAGGGTGGCTTTATCACGGTCGCGTTATCGTGGGTGGCACTTGCCTTGATCGGCGCTCTGCCGTTCACGCTTTGCGGCGAGATCCCCTCGTACGTTGACGCGGTTTTTGAAACGGTGAGCGGCTTTACCACCACCGGCGCTTCCATTTTGTCAAACCCCGAACTGCTCAGCCGCGGTATGCTGTTTTGGCGTAGCTTTACGCACTGGATCGGCGGTATGGGCGTTATCGTGCTGATGCTCGCGGTGATGCCCGCGGAATCCGGTCGGTCGATCCATATCCTGCGTGCGGAAGTGCCCGGCCCCGTTGTGGGTAAACTGGTGCCGCGTCTGCGCGATACGGCTAAGATCTTATATCTGATCTATTTAGTGCTGACGGTGATTCAGGTCATCTTTCTGCTGTGCGGCGGTATGCCGCTGTTTGACAGTGTGCTGCACGCGTTCGGCACGGCGGGTACCGGTGGCTTCGGCATCAAGCTGGACAGCGTTGCCGGTTACTCTCCGTATCTGCAATGGGTCATCACCGTCTTTATGCTGTTGTTCGGTATCAATTTTAATTTGTACTATTTCTTGCTGCTCCGCCGCGTAAAGCCGGTTCTCAAGAGCGGTGAGCTGTGGTGCTATTTGGCGATCGTTGCCGTGGCAACCGGCGTGATCGTGGGGAATATATTGCCGCTGTACGATACCTTCTCCGAAGCGCTCCGTCATTCGGCGTTTCAGGTGTCCTCGATCATCACCACCACCGGATATTCCACGACCGATTTTGCTGCTTGGCCGGAATTGTCAAAGGCAGTTTTGCTGGTCTTAATGATGATCGGCGGTTGCGCCGGCTCTACGGCGGGCGGCCTTAAGGTGTCCCGCGTGATGCTGCTGTTTAAGACGGTCGGCCGCGACCTGAAAAAGATGCTGCACCCGCGTTCGGTGGGTGTCGTGCAGATGAGCGGCAAACCGGTGGAGGAACAGACACTCACCGGTGCGTCCTCCTATTTTGTGCTGTATATGGTGTTGCTGGTAGCGGTATTCCTGTTGCTGTCGTTTGAACCGTTTTCCTTTGAAACGAATTTGTCGGCGGCGATTTCCTGCTTCAACAACGTTGGCCCCGGCTTAGCGGGCGTTGGCCCGCTTTCCGGCTATGCCGCGTATTCCGATGCGTCGACCGTTGTGCTGACGCTGGCGATGCTGTTCGGCCGCTTGGAGATCTACCCGATCTTGTTCGCACTGACCCCCTCCGTCTGGGGCAAAAAGAGTTGAACTGTGCATACCGACCGTATGGCTTGCGGTCGGTATGTTTTTTTGTAAAATCCGTTGACAAAATCAAGGTGCCGTGATATAATTTCAAAAATCAGTTCTTTAAGGGCGATCCAGAGAGATCGGCAAGACTGGAGCGTATTGGATACGGTGTGACCGTATCTGTTTTACTGGTTGCGTCTTGCCGCTTTTGAGCGGGAAGGCTCTTTTTGTGTAAAGGAGGAGCAATATGGCACAGCTAAAGTCAAAAATCTGGGGACAAACGACCTTCGCGGACGGTATTGGTGCCCGTTTTTTGACCGACGGTATGAGTGCCTACAATTCTTCTCAATATGCTGTTTTTCCCGGCTTTTGCGATGTGCATGTGCATTTTCGTGAGCCGGGTTTTTCTTATAAAGAAACCATCGCTTCGGGAAGCGGAGCCGCCGCCGCAGGCGGGTATACCGCCGTGTGTACGATGCCGAACTTGAATCCGGTTCCGGATTCGGTCGAGAGTATCGCTCTGCAGCAACACATCATCGATCGCGATGCGTGCATCCACGTGTATCCCTACGGCTCCATCACGGTGGAGCAAAAAGGGGAGAGGTTATCCGATCTTTCCGGTATTGCTCCCTATGCGATCGCGTTTTCGGACGACGGCAAAGGTGTACAGACGGAAGAAATGATGCGCGCCGCGATGAAGCAGGCAAAAGCGCTCGGCAAGCTGATCGTCGCGCATTGCGAGGATAATTCGCTGTTGCACGGCGGCTATATTCACGACGGCGACTATGCCGCAAAGCACGGTCACAAGGGCATCTGTTCCGAGAGCGAATACGGCCCGATCCTTCGGGATCTCAAGCTTGCGGAGGAGATCGGTTGCAGCTACCACGTCTGCCATATCTCGGCGGCGGAAAGCGTGGATGCGATCCGCGAGGCGAAAAAACGCGGCGTGGATGTGACGTGCGAGACAGGCCCGCATTACCTCGTACTGGATGATTCCTGCTTGCAGGAGGACGGTCGATTTAAGATGAACCCGCCTTTGCGTGCCAAGCGCGACCGTGAGGCGTTGATCGAGGGGATCCGCGACGGCACCATTGATATGATCGCCACCGACCACGC
>CAYZXC010000007.1:9506-22671 GCA_964482275.1 uncultured Eubacteriales bacterium | reverse complement strand
GTTATGAAACTTTTCAAGGAATACGAAGATGCTGAAGGAAAATTTATTGATATCAATAGAGATTTTAAGTCTAAATTATTTGAAACATTCACAAAGCAAGAGAAAACAAAAGAAAATGCCGGAAAATATTTTACACCCTTAAAAATTGTTAAGGGTATGGTAGATATGGTAGATATTAAAGAAGGTGACGAGATTTGTGATCCTGCCTGCGGGGTAGGCAAATTTCTTCTTGAAGCCGCTTTGAAAATTGACGATCCATTCACTTTTGAAAATGGTCATGTTGTTAAAAAAGTAAAACTTTATGGATATGAGAAAGAGATGGACGAAAAAGGTTCTACTAGCGGATACGATTTGACTACTATTCTTGCCAAGGCCAATACCATGATTTATTTCTCATCTTTGTTTAAAGACAACAATACTCTTGCAACCATCAAAACGATTTCTCAAGAGCTTTTGAATGAGACATATTACTCTAGTAAAACCATTTTGGGAACATTAGAACGGATAGACGGAAAACAGTACGATGTAATCCTTGCAAATCCTCCATATTATCAAAGCGCTTTAATTTCAAAAACAGCTAAAGACACTGGCTTTTATACAGAAAAGGGATTAGGCGTAGAAGGATTGTTCCTTGAATGGATTATTAAATCTCTTAAACCTAACGGATTAGCTAATGTTGTATTGCCCGATGGTATTTTTACCAATGTTGGCAATAAGCGGTTGCACGATTTTATAACAACGAACTGTTATATTGAAGCAATTATATCGCTACCCATTAACACCTTTTTCAATACCCCTAAGAAGACTTACATCATGACCTTGAGAAGAAAGCGAGATATTTCCCAAAAGCAAAATTACCCCATATTTGCTTATTACTGTGCTTCCATCGGGGAATCGCTTGATGTCTATAGATTTGATAATGATGATAACGATTTCCAAACCGCAGTAAACAAATACAATTTATTCCGTAGTTGTAAAGACAAAAATAAAATTGATGATTATCTGAAACCGATTTTTGAAGACGATCTAAAACTAAAACTGCTTTCAATAGATTCGTTTGCCGAACACTCTGCGTGGGATATCGAAAAAAGGTGGACGGACGAAGAAAAAGTAAAGATGGGTGTAAAAAAGGCCGATGTCATAATGAGTCTTGATGAGTTTAGCGAGTATATAACAGAAATTGTTGCCGATATGAACAATTATGGGGAGGCTATAAAGTGTCTAAAATCATAGAGAAAAAGCTAACAGAAATATTTACGCCTCACCAAGGTAATGCTATATATACTAGAAAAAATGTTGTTTCTTTAGGTTGGCAAGGTGATATCCCTGTCATTTCTTCTGATGTAGACAATGCAGGTATTCTTTGTTATGTTGCAAAAAACAAACTTCAACGAGAAAAGGATTTGATTAACTATCCCTGTATCACCTGGACGGTTGATGGAATGGCCGGAACGCTGACAGCAAGAAACTATCCTTTTGTCCCCAATAATCATTGTGGTTGGCTCACGCCAAAAGTTGAAGGGCTAGACCTTGACTATTTGGTTTTTGTTATGCAACCTCAATTTTATAGTTGTGCCAAGAACTCGTCGAATAAAAAGGTTGGCAACAACCAGATTGAGAATTTGATAATTAGGCTTCCCATCAAAGATGACGGTAGCTTTGATCTTGAAGAACAACAGAGACTCGCAGGTATTTATAGCGAAATAGAAAATCAGAAACAGAAATTATTGAGCAGAATTTATGATATTCAGGAATTACTGATACACGTAGATAAAGAAGAGGGTGTTGAATATACCGATGAGCCGTTAAACAAAATTGTAACACATCACAATGGCGATGCTTCTTATACAAAAACATGGTGTCAAAAACACAAAGGCAAATATCCTATATATTCTGCCAATAATCTTGAACCAATTTCACATATAGACAGTTATGATTACGACGGCGATTATCTCACATACTCAAAGAATGGATGTGCGGGTTACATCACAATACTCAATGATCGATTTTCTATAAATGGCGATAGATGCGTTATGAGCATTAATGATGAGTATGCGGGAAAGATTAACCTTTTATATTTGAAATACTATTTGGAGCCGATTTTCAGGAAAAACAAAAAGGGCAGACTTGGTGCATTTGGTAAAAACGAATTTACAAAGCTTAATAGTACAATGATTAAAAACCTTAATATTATGGTTCCAATTCCACTTACGGTAGAAGGTTTCTATGATCTTGAGAAGCAACACGAAATTGCAGCAAAATACAAGCAAATAGATGAAATAAAACAGGGGCTAATTAATAGGATTATTCAACTGACATCAATAAATGTTGTTCCAGAGATAACAAATGCACAGAATAAATAGCATAATAAGAAGAGTAGTTCGTAGAGAACAATTCTTCTTATTTGTATATCTATATTTTCGATAAGGTTTTTTGTGATATTTCTAAGTATATTTTTCGGAATGCTTTAGGCGAGGTTAATACCTCGCCTTATTTTTATATGAGCTAAAACATGAGTTGAGTTAAAACCGGAGCTATAAAGGTGGAACAAAAAGTGGAATTAAAAAGTTGGAAAAAAAGGTGGAACGTGGTACATAAGGTGGAACTAACAAGCGTGGAATAAAACGTGGAACATGGGGCAAAACGTGGGGCATCACTATGGGGTAAAAGGTGGGACAATAGTATGGGGTAAAACATGGGACAAAATGTGTAACAAATATATGGGGCAGAACATGGGGTTAAAACCAGAGTTATCCTACATCGGCATCGAACAATTTCTGCTTGACGAGAATGCTATGGAACTGGTATAGTGATAAAGTAATATGAAACACACGAAAAGGGGGATTTGCTATGCGCAAATGGATCGCAATTTTAACCGTCGTATGGCTGATGCTGTCTCTTGTCGCTTGCAGCAGCGGTGACGGAGACAACAACGAGGCGCCGGAAACGGTGTCGACCACACAGTCGCCGGAGTCCGGCCCCACCACGCGCACGATCGCGTACACCGTCACAGAGGGTGACGTGTTCGAAACGTGGCACGATACGTCCTATTGGACGATGCCGTATGCACGCGAGGACGACGGTCTTTTGACGCGTGAGGGGTACGTGTTACTGGGATATTCCTACGATAAAAACGGCGCGGGTGAGTTGATCCGCCCCGGATACAAATTCCGTTTGGAATCGGCGGAGGAGCGTCAGGATCTGTACTGTGTGTGGGTAGCCGAAACCAATCCCGCCGATTTCACCGTTGCCGAGAAGGACGAGTGGTCGGTGTACATTACGGCGTACACGGGCAGCGACGAGAACGTGTATATTCCGCGCGAGATCGACGGCAAGGAAGTGACGGGTATCGCCGAGGGCGCGTTTTCGGGTAACCAAACGCTCAAAGAGGTACATATCACGTCAAGCGTGGTGACGGTAGAAGAGCGGGCGTTTGCTTCCTGCTCCAATCTGAAGACCGTTACGCTGTATGACAATTTGGAAACGGTCAGCGACGCGTCGTTTGAGGGATCGCCGATCCAAACGGTGCGGATGTGTGCGGGACAGGCGCCCCGTTACATGAAGAGCCTGGCAACGTTCGGCAAGAAATACGAGCGGTTGATGCTAACTGCGGGTCAAAAGCGGATCGTCTTTTTGGCGGGCTCCAACCTGCAGTACGGCGTGGATTGTGAGTATATACAGACGTTGTTCCAAAACGAGTATGCCGCCGTTAATTTCGGAACGGACGGCAACATGAACGTGGCGTTCTTTCTGGATGCCATCTCGCCGCTCTTGACGAAAAATGACGTCGTGGTGTTCGCGCCCGAGCAATACGGACCGTACGCCTACCACGTCAACGGCAACCCCGAAATGAATTATCCGACCTTCCAGGGGATTGCGACCTGCTATAACCTGATGGAAAACGTGAACGTGTCGAATTATGAAAACGTATTTAACGCGATCGCCCAGTACTGTGCCGTGTCATCCAAAATGCCTGCGTTGTCCTGGGATGAGCCCAACAAATACCTTGACGAATACGGCGATCTGCAAACGCTGACGGATCAAATGAATTCGTCCACCTACCGCAAAGGATCGAACGGGTATTTCCGCTTTGACGATACCGTGATCCCCGCCGACTATATCCCGCACTTGAACCGCGTGATCGACACCGCCAAGGCGTCGGGAGCAACGGTGGTATTCACGTATCCGTCCGTTAACCGAAACAACGTGGAAGAATCCAGTCTGACAGAAGCGGCGTTTACCTCCTACAACGGCTGGATCGCCGAAACCGTGCACTGTCAGCTGATCGGCGACGTGCAGAATTACATTTATAACGGTGAGTACTTTTACAACACCGACTATCATCTCAACGCGGTGGGCAGAGAGTTGCACACCAAACAACTCGCACAAGATATCATTGCCGCCAACATCGGCGTGGAATAAGGAGCTTGTATGATCTACGTTGAACGGCCCGTGTTTGCGCTGTTTCCGCTCGCTCTGCTGTTGTGGCAGGTGTTGGTGTTTGTGCTGCGCAAGCACGTACGGTTCCCTTCTCTTGTCGATACGTTGCTGACGGGTGTCGGTTTGGTGGGACACGCGGCAGCCGTTTCGGTGATCCTGCTCGGCGGCGGCGCACTGTCGGATGCGTTGCTGCTCGTGTTGGGCAGCGGGACGCTTGCGCTTGCGCTGTCTCCCAAGCCACTGACGGCAGATGAGACGAAGGGGGAGAAGCGGTGAACTTTAATTCCGTTCAGTTTTTACTGTTTTATCCCATCGTCGCCGTCTTGAACTTTGTTACGCCCCGCAAGGTTCGCTGGATCCCGCTGTTGGTTGCCAGTTATTATTTTTATATGACGTGGAACGCGAAGCTGTTTTTCCTGATCGTGTTTACGACGGCGGTTTCCTACGCGTCGGGATTGCTGATCGAGAAAAAACCGAAGTTCAAGACGGTGTGGATGGTCGCCTCCGTGGCGGCATCGTTGTCGGTGCTGTTCTTTTTCAAGTATTACAACTTCGTTGCGGGGACCGTTGGGGGATTCTTTGGTGCCGATTGGACGCTTTCGCTGATCTTGCCCGTCGGTATTTCGTTTTACACGTTCCAGACGTTATCGTACAGCATTGACGTGTACCGTGGGGATATCCGACCGGAGCACAATTTCTTCTATTATGCGTTGTTCGTGTCGTTTTTCCCGCAGTTGGTGGCGGGACCGATCGAACGACCCGATAATTTATTGCCCCAGCTTCACGCGGAGCACCGATTTAACACCGACGATCTGTACGTCGGTGCCAAGCGGATGTTGGCGGGATTTTTTAAGAAGATCGTGGTGGCGGATACGGTGGCGGTGTACGTCAACGCCGTGTATAATCGGCCCGGTGAAACGGGCGGACTTGCGATCATAGTGGCCACCGTGTTGTTTGCCGTGCAGATCTATTGCGATTTTTCGGGGTATACGGACATTGCCATCGGGTGCGCCCGCATAATGGGATATCGGTTGATGCAAAATTTCAACCGTCCCTACTCCGCGCAAACCATCCGTGAGTTTTGGTCGCGCTGGCACATCAGTTTGTCCAGTTGGTTTAAGGATTATTTGTACATTCCGCTCGGCGGTAACCGTAAAGGGTATGCCCGCCAACTGCTCAATTTGTTCGTTGTCTTTTTGGTCAGCGGTTTGTGGCACGGTGCGGAATGGACGTTCGTGCTGTGGGGGTTGCTCCACGGTATTTACCGTGTGGTTGGGGATCTGACGTATAAAAAGCGAAACGCCTTGTACGCGGCAGTGGGACTGAATACCGCCTCCCGTCCCGTGCAGATGTTCCGCACGGCAGTTACCTTTCTGCTCGTGTGTTTTGCGTGGATCTTTTTCCGTGCCAACAACACGGCAGAACTTGCGCAGATACTCAAAGCATTGTTTACCACCTTTGGGGCAACGACGTTTCTGGCAGAACTCGGTATGACGCTTGGCGGGGCGCTGACGGTGGTGTTGGCGATCACAATGATGGTGATGCTCGACCGTCGGTTGACGCTTGAACAGTACGATTCCGCCCGCGGTGCGAAATTGTTCGGCGGCACGTCGCTGTATCTGTTGTGGGCGGTGTTGTTCGCGTGGCTGATCTTGTTGGCAAGCGACGGATCCAGTGCGTTCATCTATTTCCAATTCTGAGAAAGCGGGGATGGATATGAAGAAAACCATACTTCTCTGTGCCCTCGCTGTGATCGTATTGGTGTCGCCGTTTGTGACGGTGGCGTGTGCGGCGATTGCGACGCCCGGCCAGTACGACGAGACGTTTTTGGCGGAATTGGCGGACAAGCACGCGCGGCTGACGGCGGTGGAAGGCGAGAAGATCGTGCTGATCGGCGGGTCGAACCTGGCGTTCGGCATCGACTCGGCGCGACTGGAGCAGTACGTCGGGATGCCGGTCGTGAATTATGGGTTGTACGCGACCATCGGTACCAAGGCGATGCTGGATATGTCGCGTTCGCACATCGGCGAGGGGGATATCGTGGTCATCTGCCCGGAAACGAATGCGCAGACGTATTCACTGTATTACAACGCGCACAGTATGTGGCAGGCGTTGGACTGCGATCTGTCGATGCTTGCTGACGTGGGAGTGGATAATCTCGGCAAGTTGGTGGCGGCACTTCCTGCGTTTGCCGCTGAAAAGTGGCGTTTTTTCCGCACGAATACCACGCCGTCGCCGTCGGGAATCTATGCCAAAGCGTCGTTTAACGAATACGGGGATATCGCGGTGGAGCGGCCGTACAACGAGATGCCGACTCTATACGATGCGTCGATGCCGGTGTCGCTGACGCCTGCGTTGTTGGACGAGGAGTTCGTCCGGTATCTCAATGCGTATGCCGACGACTGCACGCGGCGGGGCGCGTCGGTGTATTTCGGATTTTCGCCCATCAATGCGGATGCCGTGGTGTCTACCGACGAGGACAAGGCGGCGTTTTGCGCGGCGTTGTCCGAGCAGCTGACATTTCCGCTGCTCAGCAATATTGACGATTACATATTGGATTCCGCTTACTTTTACGACACCAATTTCCATTTGAATTCGTGTGGGGCGTTACAGCGTACGTCGTTGTTGGCGGACGATCTGTTGAGCGTGCTCGGTAAGCACGCATACACGCCCAAATACGAGCCGCCTGAGCGTTCGGACGATTATGTCGCACAGCCGTCCGAGACGGATGACAATGCTCAGTATTTCGTGTTTGACGAGGTGCAGGGCGGGCTTTCGATCGTCGGGTTGTCGGAGGCGGGAAAAACGCAGACAACGTTGACGATTCCAAGCAGTGCCGACGGAAAAGCGGTGGTGCTCATCGGGGATAATGCGTTTGCGGGCTCCGATGTGTTGGAACGCGTGGTGATCGGCGAACAAGCGGCGGTCAAGGGATTCACCGCCGAGTCGCTGAGCAACTGTCCTACGTTGCGCGCCATTGAGATCCACGTGCCGCCGTACGATCTGCCCATTGATGCCGAAGCGGTCAAAAAAATGCCGAGCGGGTGTTTCGTGTACATACCCGAAGCCGCGTACAGCGAGTTTGCGACGGATTATTTCTGGAGCGGAATGATGCAGTACGTGAAGACGATCGGCGAATAGCGTAGATAGGCAAGCGGGCGATGTCCAACAATTTCGACAAATAGGCTGACATCTGCAAAGTAATATGCTATACTGGTAATATCAAACCGGAGGGGGATATGGATATGAACAAGAAGGTATACAGGTCGAATAATAAGATGCTCTGCGGTGTTTGCGCGGGGATCGGGGAATATTTTGATATTGATCCCACCTTAGTGCGACTGGGCTGGGTGGTCCTTTCACTGTTCGCCGGTTGCGGTGTTATACTGTATATTGCCGCCGCGATCATTATTCCCAAGCAACCGATGGAGTAAGAGGTCGACAACATGGAACGCAAAAACAGCTATTCATTTTTTCAAAATCGGGAGTGTCAGCATTTCCCGTGTCATCAAACCGAGCATCCGGAGCACTTCAACTGCCTGTTCTGCTACTGCCCGTTATACACGTTAGGCGATCAGTGCGGCGGGTATTTTCGGTATATTGCAAACGGTGTCAAGGATTGCTCCGGCTGTATGGTGCCGCACGCACCGGGCGGATATGAGTACATCCTATCGCGTATGGACGATGCGGTGAAATTAGCACTTGCCAACAAGAAAAAGTAAAGCAAAAGAGAAACAGCGTGCTCGCGGAGCACGCTGTTTTTTGCTGAGACGAGACAGGCAGTAGAGGATACGGCGAGCCTGTTTATAAGGCCAAGACAGGGGTCGATCAAAATTACACGCCGGTGTTGTCGAAGACGGGAATGTATGCCGTTTTAGCAGAGGAACGGTCTTGGACATAACCGTTCGTCAAGCCAAGTGCAAACAGGTGATCGGTGACTTTATCGCACTCGCGCCGTGTCAAGCGGCGGGACAGCTCAGGGCGTCCCGTGGTCGGCAGAACAGGCGTGTATTGAAACATCAGACTTACCCAAATATCGGGGAACTCGGCGAGCGCGTCGAGCACCGCTAACGATTCCTTCGTATGCCCCGGCAACACCAGATGCCGCACCAGCGTGCCGCGGCGTGCGATGCCGTTTTCGTCCAGTGTCATGGCACCGGTCTGCCGCACCATTTCACGAATGGCCGGTAGGGCGTGATCGGGGTAATCCGCCGCGCCCGATAGGTCGGCGGCGAGCTCGCGGGACAGGTGTTTGAGGTCGGGGAGATAGACGTCAACGAGCCCCTCCAGTGAGCGCAGTGTTTCGACACGCTCGTAGCCGCTCGTATTATACACCACCGGAACCGGCGGACGGTAGAGCGACAGCGCTTTTCGGATGATCGGCAGATACGGGGTGGGGCTGACAAGGTCGATGACATCCGCCCCTTGTGCACACAGCTCCTTGAAAATATCGCTCAGGCGTTCGGGCGTGACAGGCTTTCCCGCCACCTCGCGGCTGATGGTATGATTCTGGCAATACGCGCAGCGCAGGGTACAACCGACGAAAAAAACAGCGCCCGCCGTGCCGAAGCACGGTTCTTCGCCGGTATGCAGGGCGGCACGCGCAATATGTGCGGTTTCGGGCAGACCGCAAAAGCCGTCCCCCGCCGTTGCATCGCGCGGGGCGGCACAGTGTCTGGGGCAAAGCGTACAAATGAACAAAACAACTGACCTCGCTTGTTTGATCGGATTTTACACCTGCATTTGATAGAAACGGTAAAATTCACCTTTGGCCGCCAACAACTCCTCGTAGGTGCCGAGTTCGACGCATTTTCCGTCCTTGATCACCGCTACCTTATCCGCGTTTTTAATGGTGGATAAGCGATGCGCCACGATCACCGTGGTCTTGTCCTTAGAGAGGTTTTCGATCGCTTGCTGAATGTGTTTTTCCGATACCGTGTCCAACGCGCTGGTCGCCTCGTCCAGCAAAATGATCTCAGGATCGCGGATCATGGCGCGGGCGATGGAAATGCGTTGGCGTTGTCCGCCGGACAGCTTACCGCCGTGTTCGCCTACGGTCGATTCCAGACCGTGAGGAAGACCCGCGATCACATCCCGCAGGCAAGCGGCGTCCAGAACGGTCTGCAGCCGTTCCTCGTCGACGGAGGGATGGCCGTAGGTGATATTTTCCCGAATGGTGCCCGCAAACAGCACCGAGGTCTGCGGAACCACGGCGATGTGCCTGCGGTAGCTTTTCAGGTCGATCGCCGACATCGGCTTACCGTCGATCAGAACGCTGCCGTCTGTCGGTTGATAGAAGCCGGTCATCATATTCACCAGCGTGGATTTACCGCCGCCCGATTCGCCGACCAGTGCGACCGTTTCGCCGGCGTGAATGGTCAGGTTCAGGCCGTTGAGAACGGGACGCTCGTCATCGTCGTAATGGAAACAGACGTCGCGGAACTCGATTTGCCCGTTGACCTCTGACACGTAGTCCCGTTCGTCGGTTTGTTCAATTTCGGGGGAACGCAGGATCTCGGTGACAGACGCGACCGCATCGGATGCCTGTGCGACCGACGGAATGACGCTGACGGCATTGCCGATATTGGTCAAAAACCGCTCAAAATATCCGAAGAACAGGGCGATCTCGCCCACGCTCATCTTGCCGTTTGCCGCTAAAAATGCCATAAAGGCGATACCTGCCAGCTGAAACACCTGTGACGTTATCCAATTTCGAACCGTAAATCGGGAGATGATCACGTCCAGCGCGTAGCCCGTTTTGGAAAATCCCGAAAACTTTTGCGCCATTTTGTGCATTTCATAGTTTTCCAGCGCGTGCGCGCGGGTGACAGGGATCAGCTCGATCATATCCAGTACCTGGGAGTTGACCTCTTCATTTTTCATACGGTATTCGCGGGTGTTTGCCTTGATCTGTTTTTTCAGCGGCAGCGTGATCAGCAAAAACAGCGGTACGCACGCCGAGAAGAACAGGAGCAGCTGCCAGCGTTCTCGCAACAGCAGAACCGCCACGATCACGACCAGATTGACCACGATATGTGGCAGGGTGATCGTGAACAAGGCGTATAAGTTTTGGATCGTTTCTACATTGCCGAATATCTTAGTTTGGATGCGGCCCGATGCCATCCGCTTGTTAAAGCTGATGGTCAGCGCCTGTAACTTGGCAACCAGCGCGATGCGCAGCTGTGCCTGTACCGACCGGCGCGTATCAAAGTTCAGATTGTGATACACGATCTGCATCGGATAATTCACGAGCAACAGGAATGCGACGATCAGCAGATTTTCGACGATGCTCCGCATGCTGTCGGCGTTGCGAACTGCCAACGCGTCGATAATGTTCGCGACCGCGATGGGAACGTACATACTCGCGCTGAGCTGTAAAATGCACAGTGCAACGGACAGCAGAGTCTTGCCGTAATGACCCTTGTAGATCAGTGCCAAACGGCGCAGGAAGGATTCTTTTGTTGACGGAGTGGTATACGCTTTTAGAAATTCGTCTTCCAACTCGATCAAGGCGGCTTCGTCCAGGGCTTCAATGTTGTTGATCGGTTTTATTCGTTTCATCAAGCACACATCCTTTGCAAGAACTGTCCCGTATCACAGGCACGACGGATGGGATTTCTCCGTATTCCACCCTCATCATAACTGTCTCGGTCAAAAAGTCAATACTTTTCTGAAAAATAATTCGACATCGCAGCCGCGTGTTTTCTTCCACGGGTGCGTGGATGCGTTATCGCCTTTTCGGGTGGTTGACAACGGGTATAATTTTATGGTAGCCTAAACAAGATAAGAAGGGAGGGACGGCGTATGGTGATCGGGGCATCAACATCGAATTTTTACCCCTTGCCGCTGGAGGAGTCTCTGGATACGGTGCTCGCGGCAGGGTTTCGCAATGTGGAAATATTCTTAAATGCGCCAAGCGAGGCAGAGCCTGCGTTCGTGGACGAGCTCAAGCGGCGCTGTGACGCGGCTGGTGCGGTCGTGTCGGCGTTGCATCCGTATTCGTCATTTATGGAGCCGTTCTTCCTGTTTGCACCGTATCAGCGGCGTGCGGACGATGGATTCGAGATGTATAAGCCGCAGTTTGAGGCCGCCGCACGGCTCGGTGCGCCGACGCTCATTCTGCACGGTGCCAAGCCGCTCGGTCAAATGAGCGACGAGCGGTTGATCGAGCGGTATGAGCAGCTGTACGATTTAGGCTTGTCGTACGGCGTGATGACGGCGCAGGAGAATGTCGCCAAGTTTTGCTCGGCAGAGCTCTCTTATCTGCAGACGATGAAAGACCGATTGGGTGAAAAAGCAAAATTCGTATTGGATGTTAAGCAGAGCGGCCGTTGCGGGTTGCGGCCGGAACAGGTGATCGAAACGATGGGCGATGCCATCGTTCACGTGCATATCAGCGACCGCGACGAGCTCCACGACTGTCTGCCGCCGGGGATGGGAACGCGGGAGTACTGCCCGCTGTTGCAAGCGCTTCGGTCGGTGGGGTATGACGGCGTGCTGATGTTGGAATTGTACCGTGCGAATTTTGAGTCGGTCGAGGACCTTAAGCGTTCTCGCGCGTTCCTGGAAGAAATTACTTGCCATTTATAAAAATGGGTGTTACAATGAATATGAAGTTGGAAAAAGGTGCGTGAAGGATATGAAATGTCCCTTTTGCGGTTATGCGGAAAGCAAGGTCATGGATTCGCGTCCTACGGATGAGGGCGCGCGTATTCGCCGTCGGCGGGAGTGCCTGCAGTGCGGCAAGCGTTTCACCACATACGAGATCATTGAAAGCCTGCCCATCGTGATCGTCAAGCGGGACAAATCCCGTGAGGTATTCGATCGGCAAAAGCTGTTTAACGGTATGCTGCGCGCCTGCCAGAAGCGGCCGGTACCGATGCAGGTGCTGGAACGTGCGGTGGATGAGATCGAATCCGCACTGCAAAACTCGCTGGAGCGTGAAGTGCCCGCTTCCAGGATCGGCGAGCTTGCCATGGAAAAACTGCGTTCTATCGACGAAGTTGCGTATGTGCGGTTCGCGTCGGTGTACCGCCAGTTCAAGGACGTGCAATCCTTCAAGGATGAGATCAGCAAGCTGATGAATATGTAAGAAAAAGCGCTCCGAATGAGGCACACTTCGTAAGGAAGTGTGCCTCGCATTATTCAAAAAGAAATATTTTCTTTCGGACAGTATTGTGGTATGCTTGTGTTACAATAGAGACAAAAAATTATCATCGAGGATTTTTGATAAAGAATGTAAAAACAAAACATATATCAGGTATCAGCGGTATTGTTAAATGAAAATTGACGAGGTGTTATATGAAAATCTTGAAATTCAACTATCATTTGAATGACCGAAAAACATATAAAGATAAGCACTAAAAACAGTAGTTACATATTTCTGATTGAGTAAAAACAAATGCAGGGTGACGATTTTTACGGTTTTTCGTTGCCATGTACTTACCATTATTTTCCTTGACGAATATGGTAAATCACGCTATAATAAAATCAAATAAAGAAAGGGTGTGTTTTCTATGAAAATTATTTTAGCAAATCAACGAATTCTTGCGCGAAAACCGCCGATTTATTTAAGTTTTGGTAGTATTAGAATTAGCAGTTAACGCGTAAGTATTTGTTTTTAGAACAAAGCTTATGCGTTTATTTTTTACTTTATAAAGCACACACATATAAAGACGGTTGCTTTATTTTTGTATTAAGTTTAGTTGCGTTGTATTTGAGAGCA
>CAYZXC010000007.1:0-9406 GCA_964482275.1 uncultured Eubacteriales bacterium | reverse complement strand
CATCAAATCTCGTAAGATTTACTGCTGGAGAAGTTTCAGATTATTTATTGTCGAATCTTGTTGGCGGTGCTTGGACATTTGCAATAGGTGCAATTTGGAATTTATCTGGTGATGTATTTCCATCTTCATCATATGTTAATGGTGCTTCCCTCGATTTAAAAGTGACTTCATCATCTCGCATTGTCCATTATTGGAGGAAAATAAATGGTACATATTATTTTAGACTTGCAACTTGTGCAGCAGTGATTAGAGAGTCGTGGTTGCTCGTTGATAACAATGCAAGGCAATATTATAAGTACCATGAATTTTGGGCATACAGTCAATATCATAGATCAGGTGGCGATGAAAGAGCTGTCGCAATCAATAATTCAGAATCGTATAGTATATATTTGCCCTATGAAGTTAAAGATTCAGTTCTTGGTATTGAGTATTGGCGTACGGCATTAGAAGTGTCACCGTTCCACGCCGCTTTACCAATACATTTTGCGTAATATATGAATATAAATTTTAAAAAAATTGTTTCCATTGTATCTATTGTTTTACTGATTATCTTAATAATATATTCAATACATATTATTCATCCAAAAGGACAACTTGTAGATTGTTCGGCAGATGTGATTAGCATTAAAACTAATGCAGATGAACAATGTTTGTATGTTATAGCATCAGAATCGATAAATAATATGATTTATGAAATAAAGATACCATACGGAACAAAATGCAAAACGGTTAACGGTGATAAATTTTCGGTTCAAAATATAAAAATAGGTGATAATTTATCATTGAATTTCAAAGGTGAGCCAGAACATATAGATGGAGTGAATTATGCTGTTGCCAAAGGAATTATTGTAGTGGCAACAAAAACAAATCGCAAATAATTTAAAAATACCCCTACAAAATGTCGTTTTGAGTGCATTAGAAGAGAGGGTATAAAACTTAAATGTTTGATGGGATAAAAAATTATTTTTCTCTCATCAAAGGTGAAAACTGAATATTTATCAAAACGCCCTCTTGTTTAAAAAATTAAGCAGGAGGGTTATTTCTTTACCCTCATCAAAATCAGAGGGGGTATACGTTTTGGAACGAAAGGAAAATGTCCGTCCGCCGCCCTTCCCGTAGGGAAGCCGAGGCTCAAAATCGGAGATTTTGAAGGCAAGGCAGGAATAACCGTCATACTTTTGGCATATTTACTGCTAAAAACAGAGTTTTCAACTGCATTTTTTCTTGTATGATTTTAAGTTCTATGGTATGATTATTGTAATACCATAGTGTTTTGTGTTCTGATTTAACACAAGCATATAATGAATAAAAAGAGGTGACAATATGAATTTATCAAATTGTTTTTATCATACATTAAATGCTTTTGGAATGAATAATATCGAATTACCAGTGTCCTATTCTACTCAAATAGGTATTCGCTTTGATATTGGTGATTCTTCAGATTTCGATGTATATTCAAAGAAACGCACTGTTAATCCCCTATATATAGAACATTGTCTTAACAGAACTACTCAAATAATGAATTCGTTATCTAATCCACCCGATATACTTGCGATAAAACTATACTATGTTGATGAACAAGGATTAAAAGAAGAGATAAAAGACATTTTGTCTGTTACAAAATTACCGTATCCTCATGAAATAGACAAAAAAGAAATTATTCTGGATGATGAACAAAGCAATACAGCGATGCTTTTGTGGGATTTGTCAACAACAAATTTCTCAAAAGAAGTATTGTTAAAAGAAATTATTGTTTCAGATTTAGGAGGCGAACATTTGTTGACAGCATCGGTATTTTGGCTTTGGTCAAATTATAAAATGATGTTTCATTTATATGATGATAGAGGCGCGGATTTAGTTGCTTCGGAAAAATCTGCAATTAAGGATATTTACACAAGGTTTAATAAATGGATACTGGAATATGACAGGGAAAGAATCAAATCGACTTTTGAAGGTTAATATCAAACAGCATCGAGTTTTCGGTGCTGTTTTTTTGTCTGTGAGTGTAGCGAGCATCGGATTTTAACCCCAAAACTTTAACCCCGAAACAGACCGAAAACAAAAGTGGGAGACTACTTCTTTACGAAGTGTCTCCCATGGGGCGCTTTTTTCGATGATATTGCGTTTTGAGGATTCGTGTGGTAGACTTAAATTCAAGGAGATGAGAACGATGGTGGATGAACTGGAACCGGTATCGGTACAAGCGGAGCAGCCGCAACCGCAGAAGCGATCACTGAAATATGTGTATATCACGGCCGCAGCGGCGATGCTCGTCATCGTGGGAATCGTGTTAGGTGTGGTACTGCTGTCCGGCGGGAACGACGAACCCGACACGCGCATCCCCGCTTGGATCGATCAGCAGATCATCGAGGTCAACGGCACGGGGCGGCGCGGCACGGCGTTGGGCACGGTGAATAACATCGCGGTGCATTATGTCGGTAATCCCGGCACCACCGCTATGCAAAACCGCAACTATTTCAATCAGCCCACTACTACGGTCAGCTCGCACTTTATCGTGGGCTTGGACGGTGAGATCGTGCAGTGCGTACCGCTTGACGAGATATCGTCCGCCACGAACCATCGCAACGGCGATACCATCTCGATCGAGGTGTGCCATCCGGACGAAACGGGTGAATTTAACGAGAAAACCTATCAGTCGCTCGTTCGCTTGTGCGATTGGCTGTGTGATCAATACGGTTTGCAGGCAACAGACCTGATTCGCCACTACGATGTGACAGGCAAACAGTGCCCGCTGTACTATGTGGAGCATCCCGAAGCGTGGGATCAGCTGGTACGGGATGTGGCGAACTACGAGGAGTGATACAATGCGTGACATATTAAAGAAAGTCGATCATACCTTATTAGCACAGGATGCGACCTGGGAGCAGATCAAAGCGATCTGTGATGACGGTATGCAGTACGGTACGGCGTCGGTGTGTATTCCGGCATCGTTTGTACGGCAGGCAAAAGCGTATGTCGGTAACCGGCTGCCGATCTGTACCGTGATCGGGTTCCCGAACGGATACAGCACCACCGCCGTCAAGGTGTTTGAGACCGAGGACGCAGTGCAAAACGGTGCCGATGAGATCGATATGGTCATCAATATCGGTTGGCTTCGCGACCGCCGCTACAGCGATATACTGGCGGAGATCAAAGCGGTCAAGGCGGCGTGCCGCGGCAAACTGCTCAAAGTCATCATCGAGACCTGCCTACTCACCGAGGAGGAAAAGATCGCGATGTGTGATATTGTGTCACAGTCGGGCGCAGACTATATCAAGACCTCAACCGGCTTTTCCAAGGCGGGCGCGACGCGTGAGGATGTCGCGCTGTTTGCCGCGCACGTCGCACCGCAGGTGAAGATCAAGGCGGCGGGCGGCATCGCGAGTGTGCAGGACGCACGGGATTTTATTGCGCTCGGCGCGGATCGTCTGGGAACCAGTCGGCTCATTAAGCTTGCAAAGGAACAGATGCAATGAAACGCGTGTTTTTGATCGTGCTGGACAGCTGCGGTGCGGGTGCCTTGCCGGATGCCGCGGCGTTTGGCGATGCGGGTGCACATACGCTCAAAAGCTGTTACGCTACCGGCAAACTCTGTGTGCCGAATTTGAAAAAACTGGGGCTCGGCAATGTTACGGGGCTGGAATTTCTCGGCAGCGAGCCGCGGCCGCTTTCGGCATACGGCCGTATGGCGGAGCGCTCCAACGGCAAGGATACCACGACCGGCCACTGGGAGATCGCAGGACTTGTGTCTGAAAACCCGATGCCGACCTATCCGAACGGATTTCCTACTGAGATCATCGACGAATTTAAGAAGCGCACCGGCAGAGGCGTGCTGTGCAACAAGCCGTACTCCGGCACGGAGGTTATCCGTGATTACGGGAACGAGCACGTCAAGACCGGCGATCTGATCGTCTATACCTCCGCGGACAGCGTGTTTCAGATCGCCGCGCACGAGGAGATCGTGCCGGTGGAAACACTGTATGCGTATTGCCGTATCGCACGGGAGCTCCTGTGCGGAGAGCACGCGGTAGGTCGGGTGATCGCGCGTCCGTTCGTGGGACGGCACGGCTCATATACGCGAACCGCAAACCGCCACGATTTCTCACTGCAGCCGCCACACGGTACTATGCTGAATGCGCTGAAAGCCGCCGATAAAGCGGTGATCGCGGTCGGCAAGATCACGGATATTTTTGCCGGGTGCGGCGTTACCGAGACTATTCTCACTCGCGGCAATGATGAGGGTATGCAGGCGACCGCAACCGTGGCACAGCGCGCGTTTGAGGGGCTGTGCTTTACCAATCTGGTGGATTTTGATATGGTGTACGGCCACCGCAACAACGCGGTGGGGTATACCGAGGCGCTGAACGCGTTTGATGCTTGGCTCGGTGACTGGTTACCGCAGCTGCAAAAAGAGGATCTGCTGATCATCACCGCCGACCACGGCTGTGATCCCGGTGATATCAGCACCGATCACACGCGGGAATATGTACCGTTGCTGGTATACGGAAACGGCGTTGCACCGCGCGATCTTAAAACACGCACCACCTTTGCGGATGTGGCTGCGACGGTGTGTGCCTATCTGGATGTTGATTACGAAACGGTGGGGGCGAGTGTACTGTGAAAGAAACCTTAGCGAATGCCGCCAGACAGGCGATGCTGCAGGCGTATGCACCGTATTCCGACTTTTGTGTGGGCGCGGCATTGCTGTGCGCGGATGGGTCGGTATACACCGGTTGCAATATCGAAAACGCGGGATACAGCGCCACCAACTGCGCGGAGCGCACTGCGTTTTTCAAGGCGGTCAGTGACGGCAAGCGGGAGTTTACCGCCATCGCGGTCTGCGGCGGCAAGGGCGGTCAGCTTACCGATGAACCGGTATCGCCTTGCGGCGTGTGCCGACAGGTGATGCGTGAATTTTGCAACGACGACTTCCGGGTGTATCTGGTGAAGGATACGGCGATCGAAACAATGACGCTCGCGGAGCTGTTGCCGGTCAGCTTCGGGCCGAAAAATCTCGGAAAATAAAAACGGGCAGCGCCGACGGTGCTGCCCGTTTTATAGTAGTTCAAATTCCTTTTTGTGACTTTCCAGAACGCCCTCACGGCGCAGCTTGCTGATCTCGGCAGACAACCCACTGCGGTCGACTTCCAAATAATCCGCCAGCTCCTGTCGGTCGAACGGAATGGAAAAGCGGTTACTGCCGGTCTTTTTGGCTTGAAACATCAAGTAAGCCATCAGCTTGTCGCGTGTGGTGCGTTTGGCGATGATCTCGATTTTTTGATGGAACAAAATGGCTTTCGCGGCGAGGTCCTTCATCAGGTTGAAAATGAGCTGCTGATGAAATCCACAATTATTCTGACAGGTGTGCAGAATGTGATCGGAGTCGATCAGCATCACCTCACACGGCTCGTTGGCAATAACGGAAACGGGGATCGTTTGGATCCGGGCACAGGCAAACGCCTCGGCGAACATTTCCGCCGGCCCGATACGGGAAAGGATACTGCGGTTGCCGTAGTAGTCGTTCTGCACGATCTGCGCCGAACCGGACAACACGATGCCGATGTATTTCGCAGGGTTGCCCTCCGCCATAATGGTGTACTTTTTATCAAACGATTCCACCTTCGCGCCCAGACAACCGAGCATTCGAAGCAGATCTTGCTCCTCGATACGGTCAAAAAGCGGGCATTTTTTAAAAATTTCCAGATATTTTTTCATAAAATTTCTCCGTTTGTTGAAATTTCAACAGAAATTCTGCGGTTAGTATACTATACTGAGCACAGAAAAGCAAGGAGGAAATACAATGCTGAGAAAAATTATCAAAATCGATGAAGATAAATGCAACGGTTGCGGCGCTTGCGCGGCGGCGTGCCATGAGGGCGCGATTGAAATGATCAACGGTAAAGCGAAACTCACTCGTGAGGATTACTGCGACGGACTGGGCGATTGCCTGCCGGCGTGCCCGACCAACGCCATCACCTTTGAGGAGCGGGAGGCGCCCGCGTATAATGAAGACGCGGTGCGCCGGGCGAAAATGAAGCAGTTTGGTGTCAAACTGCCTTGCGGTTGCCCCGGCACACAGTCCAAGGCGATCAAACGCGAGGCACCTGTTCCGGTCAAGGCGGGGACGGTTACCAGTCAGTTGTCGCAGTGGCCGTGTCAGATCAAACTGGTGCCGGTGAACGCACCGTATTTTGAAAACGCTAACCTGTTGATCGCGGCAGATTGTACGGCGTTTGCATACGGAAATTTCCACGACGAGTTTATTCGCAACCACATCACCTTGATCGGTTGCCCGAAGCTGGACGAGGGCGATTACGCCGAAAAACTGACGCAGATCATTGCGAACAACAACATTAAGAGTGTCAAAATCGTCCGTATGGAGGTGCCGTGCTGCGGTGGGCTTGAAAACGCCGTTAAGCGTGCCTTACAGGCGAGCGGCAAGTTTATTCCGTGGCAGGTCGTTACCGTCACGACCGACGGAAAAATTTTGGACTGATGTTGTAAACACGGGCAAAATATGGTAAACTAACAAATGAGGTGACAGCTATGTTTATCACGAATGACATTCAGTATATCGGGGTCAACGATCATAAGGTTGACCTGTTTGAAGGACAATATGCGGTCCCGAACGGTATGTCATATAACTCTTATGCGATCCTAGATGAGAAGATCGCGATCCTGGATACCGTGGATGCGAATTTCACACATGAATGGCTGGATAATCTGCAGAATGCGCTCGGCGATCGGCAACCGGATTATCTGATCGTACAACACATGGAGCCGGATCATTCCGCCAATATCGTGAACTTTATCAAGGCGTATCCGGCGGCGCGCATCGTGTCGTCTGCGAAAGCGTTTGCGATGATGAAGAACTTTTTCGGTACGGATTTTGCCGATCGGCAGATCGTGGTGGGCGAGGGAGATACTCTCTCGCTCGGCAAGCACGAGCTGACCTTTGTGACCGCACCGATGGTGCACTGGCCGGAGGTCATCGTGACCTACGACAGCATCGATAAGGTACTGTTCTCGGCAGACGGTTTCGGCAAGTTCGGCGCACTGGACGTGGAGGAAGATTGGGCGTGTGAGGCGCGGCGGTACTATATCGGTATTGTCGGTAAGTACGGCGCACAGGTGCAGACTCTGCTCAAAAAGGCGGCAGGTCTGGACATTCAGATCATCTGCCCGCTTCACGGACCGGTGCTTTGTGAAAACCTTGGATATTATCTGGGATTGTACAACACCTGGTCGAGCTATCAGCCGGAGGAAGAGGGCATCGTGATCGCGTATACCTCGGTATACGGTAATACGAAAAAAGCCGTGTTGCAGTTGGCGGAAAAGCTCAAAGCCAACGGTTGCCCGAAGGTGGTCGTCAACGACCTTGCCCGCTGCGATATGGCGGAGGCGGTGGAGGATGCCTTCCGGTACAGCAAGCTGGTGCTTGCTACCACGACCTACAACGCGGAGATCTTCCCGTTTATGCGGGAGTTTATCAATCACCTGACCGAGCGCAATTACGGCAACCGCACGGTCGCGCTGATCGAAAACGGAAGCTGGGCACCGCTCGCCGCCAAGGTGATGCGTGGGATGCTGGACAAGTGCAAAAAACTCACCTTTACCGATGCGACTGTGAAGATCCTCTCAGCACTCAACGAAGAAAGCACTGCGCAGTTGGATGCGCTCGTTGAGGAACTGTGCCGTGAATATCTGGCACAGCAGGATGAGACCGCCAATAAGAACGATCTGACGGCGCTGTTCAACATCGGGTACGGGCTGTATGTGGTGACGTCAAACGACGGCAAGAAGGATAACGGGTTGATCGTCAACACCGTCACGCAGGTGACCAACACGCCCAACCGCCTTGCGGTAACCATCAACAAAGAGAATTATTCGCACCACATCATTAAGCAGACCGGGAAAATGAACATCAACTGCTTGACGGTGGATGCGCCGTTCAAGGTGTTTGAGGCGTTCGGCTTTGTCAGCGGGCGTAACGTGGATAAGTTCGCAAACTGTGAACCGCTGCGTTCGGACAACGGACTCGTGTTCCTGCCGCGGTATATCAATTCGTTTATGTCGTTGAAGGTGGAGCAGTATGTCGATCTGGACACGCACGGGATGTTCATCTGTTCGGTAACTGAGGCGCGCGTGCTGTCCGATCGGGAAACGATGACCTACGCGTATTATCACGCCAATGTCAAGCCGAAGCCGGAAACGGACGGCAAAAAAGGGTTTGTGTGCAAGATCTGCGGCTATGTGTACGAGGGTGAAACGTTACCCGATGATTTCATCTGTCCCTTGTGCAAGCACGGCGCTGCGGATTTTGAACCGATACAATAATTTAAGTAGGAGGTATTCTGTTATGAAAAAGTATGTGTGTGACGTCTGTGGCTGGGAGTATGACGAGGCGGTCGGCGATCCGGATAACGGTATCGCGCCCGGCACGAAGTTTGAAGATCTGCCCGACGATTTTGTCTGCCCGCTGTGCGGCGTAGGCAAGGACGATTTCAGCGAAGTATAAAAAGCACACACGGGAAGCCCGCTTCGGCTTCCCGTGTGTTTTAGAGGTGACAAACGATGAAGTTGGTGTTGTTGACAGCGCTCGGTGTCGGCGGTGCGACGGTGTTCGGATCGCTGATCGGGTTTGCCTTCAAGAAGATCTCGCATAAGTTTTCGGATATCGTTTTGTCCTTTGCGGCGGGCGTTATGCTTGCGGCGGCGGTGCTCGGACTGATCCTGCCATCGCTGGATCACGGCGGGAAATACGGTCTGCTGATCACCGTTGCCGGTGTGTTTACCGGTGCCGTTTGTCTGAATCTGATCGATAAGCTGGTGCCGCACCTACATAAGCTGGTCGGTCCCGATATAGAACCGCACAACAACGCGAATTTAAGTCGCGTGCTGTTGTTCGTGACCGCGATCGCGATACACAACCTGCCGGAGGGCATTGCGGCGGGTGTCGGCTTCGGCTCAGGGGACACCTCGCAGGCGCTCATTATTGCCGGCGGTATTGCACTGCAGAACGTTCCGGAGGGTATGGTCATCATCGGCCCGATGCTGTCTGCCGGTATTGCCCCGCGCAAGGTGTTCGTTTGCGCGATGATAACAGGCCTGGTCGAGGTGATCGGTGCGCTGCTCGGCTATTTTGCGGTGAGCATCGCGTCCGCGATCCTGCCCTTTGCGCTCGCGTTCGCCGGCGGCACGATGCTGTACGTTATCAGCGATGAGATGATCCCCGAAACGCACGCGCACGGCAGCGAGCGAGGCGCTACCTACGCGCTGCTCGTCGGGTTTTGTGTGATGCTGGCAACAGACGTGCTGTTGGGGTGAAATTAGGATTTATTTGAAAAATTACGATTCCGCCGTTGACAAACACGGCGGAATCTTTTATAATAGGTGCGTTGCACGG